>JAZQWF010000080.1:0-2024 GCA_045632185.1 Eubacteriales bacterium | reverse complement strand
GGAATTGCTTTTTTTGTTGTTTTATGGTACAATAAATATAATAAGTGAAACCTTTTTGAAGGAGTGATCGTATGATGGACTTTTTGCGTGCGGCGCTGGCCGTACCTGCCGTTAAGGTGGCGGACGTTGCCTTTAACCGCGAGCAGATCCGCAAGCGTATGGAGCAGGCGGCCGAGAAGGGCGCCTCGATCCTGGCTTTTCCCGAGCTTTCGCTGACGGGTGCCAGCTGCGGAGATCTGTTTTTGTCGGAGCTTTTGTGTGATCGCGCCGCTGAGGCGCTTTGCGAGCTGGCGAGCGCTGTTCCCGCACAGGCGGTGGCAGTGGTCGGTGCGCCGCTTGTGATCAACGGACGCGTGTATAACTGCGCTGTGGTGCTTGCTGAAAATCAGATCCTTGGTGCCGTGCCGAAGTGCTTTTATTCGGACAAAAACGGTGATGCACGCCATTTTGCCTCCGGTGCGGATCTTGCTGCTACGCTGACGAGCGTTGGGTGCTTTACCTTCCCTGTGGGGAACGAGCTTTTGTTCCGTGCCAAGGACGGCACGGCCTTTGCCGTAACCTTTGCAGAGGACGCAGGCGCCCCCGTATCCTCCGCGGCGCTTGCCGCTATGGCGGGAGCTGAGATCGTGGTGGAGCTTGGCGCAGAGAACGCACAGATCGGTGCGCGTGAGGCACGCCGTGCAAGATTGCTGGCTACCTCTGATAGTGCTGTTTGCGCGTATTTGCGCGTGTGTGCCGGCAAGGACGAGTCCACCGCAGACCTTGTGTATGCGGGCGAGACGATGATGGCCTTGAACGGCTCTATGATTGCGGAAAACGGCGCGATCGTCGACGGTGATCATCTGCTTGTGGCGGATCTGGATCTGGGTCGTGTGCGCTATGACCGCCGCAAAAATCGCACGTTTGAGGCAGCTTGCGCGCGTTATGCGGGTGAGTATGAGTGTGTGAATTACGACGGTGAGCTTTGCCTTTCGGACGGCAAGATGCTGAAAGTTTCCCGCTTGCCCTTTATTCCGGACCTTGCCACAGAGCGCGAGAAACGCGCCGCGGAGATCTTCGAGATCCAGGCAACGGCGCTGGCACGCAGACTTTCCGTGGTCGGCGGTAAGCTGGTGGTCGGCATTTCGGGTGGTCTTGACTCCACGCTGGCGGTGCTGGTTGCCGTGCGCGCGATGGAGAAGCTGGGGCTTCCCGCTACGAACATCACCGCGGTGACGATGCCCTGCTTTGGCACGACAGATGAAACCTTGAATAACGCCTTGGAGCTGATGCAAACGCTTGGTGTGACCACGCGTACCGTGTCGATCAAAGATGCGGTTATGCAGCATTTCAAGGATATCGGACACGATCCTGCGGATTTCTCTGTAACCTACGAGAACGCACAGGCAAGAGAGCGCACGCAGGTGCTGATGGATATCGCCAATCAGGTTGGCGGCATCGTGCTTGGCACGGGTGATCTTTCCGAGCTGGCGCTTGGCTGGTGCACGTATAACGGCGACCATATGAGCATGTACGGTGTCAACGCCGACGTGCCCAAAACGCTGGTGCGTTGGGTGATCGCGGCGCTTGCCGATACCGAGGCCTTCGCCGCCTCTGCTGCCGTTTTGAAGCGCATTCTGGACACACCGATCAGCCCCGAGCTTCTGCCCCCCGACGCCGTCGGCAAGATTTCGCAGAAGACCGAGGACATCGTCGGCCCCTACGCTCTGCACGATTTCTTCCTGTATTATACGGTGCGTTACCAGTACCGCCCTGCCAAGATACATCTGCTTGCCAAGCAGGCCTTTGCGGGCATTTTTGACGGTGCTACCGTCAAGCACTGGCTGACGGTATTTGTCACGCGCTTCTTCACCCAGCAGTTCAAGCGCAACTGCGTGCCCGACGGCGTAAAGGTCGGCTCGGTCGGTCTGTCGCCCCGCGGCGATTGGCAGATGCCCTCCGACGCATCGGCGGCCGTCTGGCTGGCCGAGCTGGACGCCATTGAAGCATAATAAAAGCCCCTTACCACAGTTTGTGGCAAGGGG
>JAZQWF010000079.1:0-6208 GCA_045632185.1 Eubacteriales bacterium | reverse complement strand
GCCGAGGCACTCAGCCTTGTTTGCGAGACCTCCAAGGCCAAGTTCGACGAAACCATCGAGGTTCACGTTCGTCTTGGAGTTGACTCCCGTCACGCTGACCAGCAGGTCCGTGGTGCAGTAGTTCTGCCCAACGGTACCGGTAAGACCGTTCGCACCCTGGTTCTGACCAAGGGCGACAAGGTTGAGGCCGCTAAGGCAGCCGGCGCCGACTACGTTGGCGATATGGAGTACGTTGACAAGATCATGAAGGAGAACTGGTTCGAGTTCGACGTCGTGATCGCATCTCCCGACATGATGGGCCTTGTTGGCCGTATGGGTAAGATCCTTGGCCCCAAGGGCTTGATGCCCTCTCCCAAGGCCGGCACCGTTACCCCCGACGTAGCACGCGCTGTTACCGAGGCTAAGGCCGGTAAGATCGAGTACCGTCTTGACAAGACCAACATCATTCACTGCCCCATCGGCAAGGCATCCTTCGGCGCAGAGAAGCTCGCTGAGAACTTCAACGCTCTCCTTGGTGCAATCATCAAGGCAAAGCCCGCCGCTGCTAAGGGTCAGTATATCAAGTCTTGCGTGCTGGCTTCCACCATGGGCCCCGGCATCAAGATCAACTCCGCTAAGATCGGCTAATTTTACCGAGAAAAGCATAAAAACCTCTCCGCTTGCCGGAGAGGTTTTTTGTTTTTGCACAGGCGCCGGAAACTTTTGCAAAAGTTTTCCGCGCTTTCTCTTTACAATCCCCCCGTTTCGTGCTACAATAAAAGCAACGGCCAAAAAAGGAGATTTATCCGATGATTACCTTATCCGCTTCGACCTGGATCTTAGATCCGATCACCCCCAAGACCCCCTACGACGTGAAAAAGGGACTTGACCACTACCGCGCGGCGGGCTTTGAATACGTTGACTTCAATCTGTGGAACTACACGCACAAGGGAATGCCCCTTGCCAAGGAGGATTGGCGCGAGTGGGTGGCCGAGATGCGTGAGCATTGTGACAAGCTGGGGCTTACCGTGCGTCAGGTGCACGGTGCAACGGTCAGCGGCAAGGATTGGGATATGCCCGACGGCGAGGCAGTGGCTTATATGAACGCCATGAACCTGCGCTGCGTGGAGGCCGCAAAAATGCTTGGTGCAGAGTGGATGGTCATGCACCCCTTCAACTTACCGCACGACCCGCTTTACAGCCGCGAAAAGGCCAAAAATGCGACCGTAGCATATCTTGCACCCTATATCGAGCTTGCCAAGAAGAACGGCGTGGGCATCGCCGTGGAAAATATGGTGGATTACGGCGGCCGCCGCCGTCGCTATTGCGGCGGTGATCCCGAGGAGCTGATCGAGCTGGTGGATTTCATAGGCGATCCTTCCGTGGGTATGTGCATCGACATCGGCCACGCCAACAACAGCGGCGTTTACACCCCCGATTTCATCCGTATGGCAGGCAAGCGCCTCAAATGCACGCACGTGAACGATAACCTTGGTGACAAGGATACGCATCTGCCCCCCTTCATGGGTACGGTGGATTGGAAAGGCGTGATGAACGCCCTGCACGAGATCGATTATGATGGAGATTTCTCCTTCGAGATCGGCCCGCAGCGCACGCCCTTCGCTTGCCGCGATACCTGGTACCGCTACATTTACCACCTTGGTATGGATCTGCTCAGAATGAAATAAACAAAAAAGACCGCGTTTGCGGTCTTTTTGTTTTTCTCATGCTTCCTTCGGGGGGATACCGAAATCCGCCTCGTCCAGGAAATAGACGCGCGTAGCGGCGGGGCGGCCGTGCATATCCTTCACGATGATGTGGAAGAACACGTCGTCCTCGTCCAGCGCCAGCGCCGCCTCGGTGATCGGCTCCTCGTCAAATCTCACCAACGCAGAGGGCTTGCGGCGGCCTGCCGTTGCCATAAAGATGCCCTGCGCTGCACTTGTTTTGATATGTACCACGCCGTCCTCTACGTACAGCTCCTTGATCTCGGGGCCGGAGGAAACGTAGCAGTCACCCTTCTGCATCGCGCTGATGATCGCACCGTGCGAAAGCTCGGGCGCCTTGATCATCGTCCACGCCTGGAACAGGTGGTGCGGTCTGTGGTTATCATCGCCCGCAAACGCGGCCAATCTCTTGCCGTGCCAGGACATTTCGCGCATCACGTGGGGGGCGAAGTCCAGCGCAGAGGAGCGGTTGCACGCACCGTTGATCAGCTCGATGGCGTCCAGCCCCTCCAAGTTGTTATAAAATCCGGCGGTGTTCAGCGACCAATGCGGGTGGTTGAAGGAAACAAGGAAGCCCGCCTCCTTGGCGCGGCGGATCAGCTCGTTGGCGTTTTCCACCGAAAAGGTCGGCTTGATATCCTCAATATCCGGCTCGCAGGTGGTCTTGTCGGGATCGATCGCAAACATATTCAGATGGACGGTTTCCGCCTGCGCGGGCATCACCCTTTCCTTGGTCTGGATCGCGGGGAAGGGCGTAATTTCATAGTTGCGCTCCAAATTTGCCTCGTAGGAGGGGAGGGTGATGAAATCCGCATCGTCCAGATGGCGCAGGTCGTGGTACTTGCCGTGCTCGGTATATGCAAACACGGAATACCCCTGTGCCTTATAGCGCTCCTTCAATTCCTCAACGGTAAACATACCGTCGGAAAGCGTGCTGTGGCTGTGCAGATTGGCTCTGTAAAATTGCCCGTCGCGGGGCAGCAGATCAACTCTCATGGGCAGACCCCCCTTTTGTTTCGTTGCCCCTATTGTAGCACGGATTGCGGGGAATGTAAAGTACGTAGAGAAAACTTTTGAAAAAGTTTTTCAAAGGATCCTCAAAAACGGCGTACTTGCCCTATTCCCATGCCCTGATCTCCACGCGCGCGGCGGCGTTTTCGGCGGCAAGCGGCGTACCGTCCGCGGCAAAAAGCAACGAAAATCCCACCCCGTCAAGGCGGGTATTGCCGTTTTCCCGCACCACCGAGCGCACCTCGCCCGCAAGCGGGAAAAGATCAAACAGCGCGCCGTACCCCGCAGCCGCGCCCTCGCCAAGGGGCAGGGAAAGATCCCCCGCACGCAGCGTAAGCGTTCCCGCGGCGTCCCGCCGCAGCACCGTGCCGCAAAGCGAGCTTGGCGCATAGAATGTAAGCGTCATCTCCCGCGTGCCGTCCTCGGCAGGGGCGCTTGCCGAAAGCTCCCCCTCAAACGCGACCGCGTGCCATTCCCCCGCGATCCGCGCGACAAACGCCCCGCGAAAGGGGGCAAAAAAATCCGCCTGCGTCGGCGCACAGCCGCAAGATCCGATCAGCACAAGCACGCACAAAAGCAAAATTCCGATCCGCAAGGTCAAGCTCCTCTCTTTTGGTAATTTTACTTTAAAATATGCAATATATTGCGAAAATATGCCTTGCGGGGCTTGCAAAAGGACAAAAATTGTGGTATGATGACAGAAAGAGGTCGCTATGCTTCCGTTTTCACGTCCGCGTGCCGTTGCCGAGATCGACACGGCCGCGCTTGCACACAACTACAAAGCACTCACCCGCGCGTGCGGGCGGATCATCGCCGTGGTCAAGGCAAACGCCTACGGGCACGATCTTTCCCTTGCCGTTCCCGCGCTGCTTGGGGCGGGCTGCGATCTTTTCGCAGCAGCCACCGCAAGCGAGGCGCTTTTGCTGCGAAAACTCGCACCGTTTGCGGGTATTTTGCTGCTTGGCTACGCCCCGCTTGACGAAACGGACGCCCTTGTGGACGCCGATATCACCCTTTGCGCCTTCTCACTGTCTTTTGCCAAGGCACTCTCGGCAAGGGCGGGGGAGCGGGGCAAAAAAGCGCGCGTGCATTTGAAGATCGACAGCGGCATGTGCCGTCTGGGGCTTTTGCCCGCGCAAAAGCGGGAGATCCTTGCCCTGCTTGCGCTCCCACATCTGGACGTGTGCGGGATCTTTACGCATTTCCCCGCGGCGGACACCGACCGTGCGGGAACCCTTGCGGCATTGGAGGATTTTCTTGCCCTGCGGGCAAGCTTGCCCGTTCCGCTTTTTGCACACGCGGCGGCCAGCGCCGCGGCACTCTCCTATCCAAGCTCGCGCCTTGACGCGGTACGCGCGGGGATCGCGCTGTACGGCTATGCGCCTGTGCCAAGTGCGCTTGATCTGCGCCCCGCGATGCAAATCACCGCCCCCGTGGTGCAGCTGCGCCGTGTCAGTGCCGGGGATCGCGTGGGATACGGCGGAGATTTTCTCTGCCGCAGGGAAAGCGTGATCGGCACCGTGCCGCTTGGCTACGCGGACGGCATTTTGCGCACGCTGACGGGGTTTTCCGTGCGTGTTTTCTGCGGGGAGCGCGCGTTTTCCGCGCCTGTTGTCGGGCGCATCTGTATGGACTATTTTATGCTGGACCTGACCGATCTCCCCGCAAAAGAGGGGGAAACGGTATGCGTTTTGGGGGATTTTGCCGCGATGGCACGCCACGCAGGGACGATCCCTTACGAATTACTGACCGCCGTATCGGCCCGCGTGCCAAGGCAAAGGAAAGGAGCGTTATGATCGCCTTTTATGAAAAAAAGATCTCCCCCGTGATCGTTTGGGAGGGTGCGCGGCTGAACATTGCCGCGCACCTGCATCACCACTTGGAGCTGGTGTTATTTTTAGAGGGGGAAAGCGTTGCCTTTGCAGACGCCGAGCGCTGTGAATTGGCGCCGGGGGACGCGTTTCTTTCCTTCCCCGAGCAGATCCACCGCTACGAAAGCAAGCACAAGGAGCATTATTACGTGCTGATCGTTGATCCGGATCTGATGCCGGAGCTGTCCGCGCTTCTCAAAGGCCCCTATCCGGAAAGCGCGCTGATCAAGGGCGGCGCGCGAGATCCGCTGGTGCTGGAAGCGGCCAAGGCGCTGGTCGGTATGGGAGAGCCCCAAACGGCCGCGGAAAAGGCCGTGCAAAAGGGGCTTGCGCTGACCGTGTTTGGCAGGATATTATCCCTTTGCCAATTCTCGGCCGCACGAACGGGCGGCCCGCAGGCATTCCGCGCCGTGGTGGAGTATTGCACGAAAAATTATCAAAGCGAGCTATCCCTTTCGGTGTTGGAGCGCGAGCTGCACGTCAGCAAATACTACGTTTCCCACCTGTTCTCCGAGCGCATGCAGCTAAGCTTTAACGACTACGTCAACTCCTTGCGCGTGGCACACGCGTGCCGCTATTTAAGCTCGGACGAGCTCCCCATCACCGAGATCTGCTCGCTGGTCGGATTTTCCACCCTGCGCACCTTCAACCGCGCCTTCCAAAAGCAAATGAATATGACGCCAAGCGAGTACCGCAAGGCGCACAGAAAGGATCAATCATGAAACAAATTGCCAGCTTTTCGGTGGATCACGATAAGATCCGCCCCGGTATGTATATCTCCCGCATTGACGGGGATATCACAAGCTTTGACCTGCGTACCCGCACGCCCAACGCAGGGGACTACATGGACAATATCACGATGCACTCGGTCGAGCATATGCTTGCCACCCTCTTGCGCAACGGCGAGATCGGTGAGAACGTGATCTATTTCGGCCCGATGGGCTGCCGCACGGGATTTTACCTGCTGACGCGCGATCTGGCACCCGTTACGGTATTAAACGCGTTGAAAAAGGCGTTGCGCGACACTCTGGCACACGCGGGCGAGGTGTTCGGCGCCACCCGCAAGGAATGTGGCAACTATAAGGAATTGAACATTGACGCGGCAAAGCGCGAGTGCGCCGCGTATTTGGAAGTACTGAATAAACATACGGAGGATTTTTCCTATGAGCAATAAGGAATTGATCGGCATCATCGGTGCCATGCAGGTAGAAACAGAAGGCCTTGTGGCCGAGATGACAGACACGAAAATCGATACCGTCAGCGGGGTAAAATTTACCAGCGGTAAGCTTTGCGGGCGCGACGTGGTGGTTGCCACCTGCGGCGTGGGCAAGGTGTTTGCCGCCATCTGCGCTGAGGCAATGATCTTAAAATTCGGTGTAACCGCGCTCCTCAACACAGGCGTGGCGGGCGGCCTTCTGCCCGAATTGGAGATCGGTGACGTGGCCCTTGCCGACAAGGTCGTGCAGCACGATATGAACACCACTGCCCTCGGCGACCCGCAGGGGCTGCTTTCGGGGATCAACATCGTGGAGATCTCCGCAAGTGAAAAGCTGCTCAAGCCGCTTTGCGAGGCGACCGCAGAGCTCGACTTCAACGGCGCGGTGGGCACCATCGCCTCGG
>JAZQWF010000078.1:0-12772 GCA_045632185.1 Eubacteriales bacterium | reverse complement strand
CAGGTTCGCAAGGGAGATGATCTCGGTAGCGGGGAGCACCACCACGCGGAATTTTTCGTGGTTTTGCTTGTTATCCAGATACAGCACGCCCCCCTCGGTGTGGCAGCGTGTGTTCAGCGTTTCGGGGTGCAGAACGGTGAGGTCGTGCCCCGCGTACATCGAGATCGAGTTGATCAGCGTCATATAGTCTGCGCAGGACTGCGTTTCGGGATATTCGTACCCGTCCACGGGGGAAAAGTACAAATTCACCCCTGCGTGCAGGTGATAGATGGGATAGAGCATCGCGATATCCGCCACGTGGCGGCCGCCGCGCAGCATCGCTTGCACACGGGCGGTGAAGTCGCCGAACTCACTGTTCTCGGAAAGCTCGGCGGGCAGGTGCATGGCGGTGCAGTTCACGCCGCGCGCATAGGCGTTGAGCGCGTCCTTGTAAAGGTGCTCGCGGTCGTGTAGCCGATAGTTGCGGAACAGCTCGCCGTTCACGCGGTCAATGTCAAAGTTGTACGCCGAGCCCGCCGCGATCTTCACGGAGTTGGTGCCGTACATATACGCCTTGTCAAAAAGGGCGCAGGGGGCAAAGGCGTTGCTCAGCATCGTGTCGCCCACCGAGAAGGAGGGGGCGGTGAGCTTGGGCTCGGAGAGGTTGCCAAACAGGGCGATCCCCATCTTTTTTGCAAAATCGTGCAGCGCGCGCAGAATGCCGTTTTGCAAAAGCGAAGCGCGCACACTCATAAACATGGCCTTGAAATGGGAGGTGTTCTTTCCCACATAATCAAACAAAACGGGGTAGTAGGGGGCGGGATCAAAGCCGAATTTTTCCTCAAATACGGTGTTGAGGCGCTCGTCCCAGATGCGGCGGTTTTCGCCGTGGAAGCCGATGCCCGAGTAGGAGAGCATCGAAAGCGTGTTGCCGATATAGGGCGTCAGCGTGTCGGCAAACAGGGAAAATACCGCGCCGATGTAGGCAAGCGAGGCGTCATAGGAAAGATAATTGGCGCCCTCTCTTGCGGTGTCCTCTACCAGCAGGTACTGGCGCAGAACGAAGTTGGCGCTGGGTGCTTGCCAGGTGATGCGACCTTCCTTAATAAAGGGGCGCAGATCCACGGTTTCGGCGTATTCCTCGCAATAGGCAACGCAGGCCATCATTTTGCCGCGTGCTACGGGACGATCGACCGCCTCCTCGCGTGCGCAGACGTATTCCTTGCAATCCAGCAGCTTTGCGCGCAAGGAGTGGTCACCCGCCTCACCAAGGGTGCGAATGGCCAGATGCTCAAAGGCGGGATCCAGATAAAAGCCCACGAAAAGCCCCTGCGCCTTTGCCTCTGAAAGCAGCAGCGCGTACATCTGCTTGACGGTTCCCAGCTTTTCCTCGTCCAGCTCGGTGCCGTCGGGGAGCTGGGGGATCAGCGTGCCGAAGCCGGCGGATTTCGTGCGCTTGACGGCGTCGCAGATTGCCTGCTCAAAGGGAGAGCCGTCGGGGGCGGGCAGGTCAAAATAATAGATCGGGCGGCGCTCGTCCACAGGGGTCAGAAAGCGCGCGCGGCGTAATGCTTGATCCATAATTTCTCCTCCTTATGATAAACTACTTATAGTATAGCATACTTTGGGTAAAATTTCCAGTAGGCAAAAGAAAAAAGACACCGCGCAATTGCGCGGTGGCTTTTGGTGTGCGGTGTTAGCCGCATACCCAAATGTAATTTTTATAGGTGGTTTTGAAGTTGGTTGCGTTGGTGGCAGGAGTAGTAACGGTTACGCTCGTTCCTGTGCCAAGATTGGTGAATTCGTGCTGCTTGACCTGAGTGCTAAAACTTGTCATGGCATAAGCTTTCCAACCGCTGGTGTTTTCAAAGGTGATGGAAGTTACACCGCTATTTTCAAATGCGCGGTGACCGATAGAAGTCACGCTTGCGGGAATGGTGATCGAGGTCAGCGACGTGCAGCCGTAGAAGCAGTAGGTAGAAATCATTTCCAGCTTGGAGCCGGCCTCAAAGGTGACGGATGTCAAGCTGGTACAGCCATTGAATGTACCGCGAACCACGTCGTTGGCGGAACGGTTGCCCATAGACGTTACGTTTGCGGGGATGGTGATCGAGGTCAGCGACGAACAACCGTTAAAGACCTCTTCGTCAAAGGTCGTCAGGGTAGAGGGAAGCAAGATCGAAGTCAGCTGCGCACAGCTCATAAAGGTCTGAGAGCCGATTTTCGTAAGCTTAGTGGATTTGAGATCAATGGTCTTCAAGGGGGTGCTGCAAAATGCGTTTGCTACGATTTCCTTCAAGTTAGAACCGCTTTCAAACGTGAGCGTGGTCAGCTTTGCGCAGCCCATGAATGCCTGGCCACCGACTTTTTCAACACTGGCGGCAATATGCACTTCCTTCAAATTTGCATGGTTGAGGAATGCTTTGGCAGGGATGCTGTCACCGCCGGTGATGTAAAGCACTTCCAGGCTGGAAAGATCCAGGTCAGTAGACAGCACGTTCGCGGGAGCGCGCAATACCTTCACACCGGTGCAGCCCGCAAAGGCGCCCTTGCGGCTGACGCGTGCATCGTTGGGGATCTCCAACTCTTCCAGGGTGGTGCAGCCTGCAAGCAGGTTGGAGGGGATCTCATAGCGATCGGTAACACCGGTAATGATCAACGATCTCAGCTGCGTATAGCAAATGTAGGGAACCCATTGCATGTGCATTGTTGCCTTGGTCAGCTCGCAGTTGGCAAGTGCGTTTTCACCAAGCGCTTGTACCGTGTTGGGGATAGTAAGCTCCTTGACGATTTTGTTGTTGCACAGCGCGTACTGGTAGATTGCGGTCACACCCTTGCCGGTCAGATCCAGCACGGAGGACGTGCCCGTATAGCCGATCAGGTAAGTGGTGTAGTTGTTGGGCTTGTAAAGCACCATGCCGTTCGTGGTGGTCATCGTAGTGGTGAAGCTGCCGGAGGTCTTTTTCTCCATGCCGGGGTTAGAGGGCAGGGTGATGCTCAGACCCGAGAGGTTCATCACGCGTACCAGCGTGTGGCACTCTGCAAAGGCATCTGTGCCTACGCGCTTGACGGAGGTGGGAATTGTGATCTCGTGCAGGGCAAAGCAGCTCTTGAAGGCGCCGTTTGCGATTGCCGTGATGGTGGAGGGAACGGAAAGCGAGCCGGTAAGGTTCTTCTTAGCCAGAAGAAGCGTGCCCGTTGCGGTGTTGTAGAGATAGTTGCTTGCTACCGCAAAGCGGGTGTTGTTCGTTACGGTAATATCGTTGAGCTTGGTGCAATCTGCAAAGACACCCTCTGCGATGCCAAGCACGTTTGCGCCGACGTTCAGCGTGGTGATGTTCTTGTTGCTGCAACCGACGATCCAGTTGTTCAGGTACTGGATACCGCCGTTTTCGGTAACGAGCGTGCAGCCGTCGAACGCGCCTGCCTCGATTATGGTCAGCGTTGCGGGGAAGGTGATCGAGGTGAAGCGCTCTGCTGCGGCAAACGCACCGCTTGCGATCTTGGTGACGTTCTTGCCGTCGATCTGTTCGGGAATGACCAGATCAGGCGTTGCACCGGGGCCGTAGCCCGTGATGGTGATGCTATTGCCCTCAACCAGATAGCTGAATGTCAGCGAAGGGTTGGGGGAGTAATCCACTCTGGTTTCAATAACTGCGGGGCAAACAGAGCATTCCAGCTTGCTGGAACCGTGGTGGGTATCGGTGGCCTCAATGACGACCGTCCAGGTGCTCTTGGGGGTGTGGGGCAGTGCCGCGGTGATGGTGGTTTCGATTTCGTGGCACGCGCTGCACTCGCGCTCGGACTCGCCGTTTTGCGTGCAGGTGGCGGTGGAGATCACAGTGGGCGTGCCGAAGCTGTGTCCGGGCGCCGTGATCGCTCTGGTCTGCGTATAAGCGCAATTTCTGCACGCATTGGTTTCCGTGCCATTGACCAGACATTCAGCGGGGGTAGTTACCGTCCAGCCGGCCATATCGTGTGCGGCGGTGGCAAGAGCGCGCATCTCCAACACGGTGCCGCAGGTGGTGCATTTCTTGCCTTCCTTGCCTGCAACAGAGCAGGAGCTTTCGGAAAGCTTTTCCCAGGCGGTGCTTTTCGTGTGTCCGGCGGGAGCGATCAGCTCCTCCTTGACGATGCCGCACTCTGCGCAAGCAGAGGTGCGCAGACCGCTTTGCTCGCAGGTGGGCTCGGTTACAGTGGCCCAGCTTTCAAAGGTGTGTGCTTCCAGCACCTGGGCTTCGATCACACCGCAGGACTTACAGGTGCGATACTGGCTGCCCTCCTGCGCGCAGGTGGGCGTGACACTGACGGTCCACTCGCCAAAATCGTGGGCAAGCTTTTCTGTCTTTTCCTGTGCGGTTACGATCTTATTACAAACAGAGCAGTGCTTGCCCTCGGTAAGGCCGGAGGCAGCGCACGTAGCAGGAACTGCCGCATCTGCGACCTCCGTGTGCCCATCGGCACACGGATCGCTGTTGCAGGAGAGAAGGATCAGGGCGCACCCCGCAAGAATGACAAGGAGGAGTGCGATCGAATAGATTTTCAGTTTTTTCATGGTATGCATCCTCCTTTCTTATTTCTTAATGACGGGGGAGGTGTTGG
Source organism: Eubacteriales bacterium (assembly GCA_045632185.1). Taxonomy (GTDB): domain Bacteria; phylum Bacillota; class Clostridia; order Oscillospirales; family CAG-272; genus Firm-07. The sequence continues at coordinate 8,191 of JAZQWF010000078.1, read as the reverse complement.
CGTACGTAGAGTTTTTGTTACTGGGTGCAGTGTTGTACCCAATAGCTACCTTGTAATTGACCTCGGCGATCTTGCCGTCCGAGAAGGTGCATTTAATGCCCCAGGCGGGATTGCCGCTGTCGGGCAAATAGAGACCGTCTGCGTTAAAGCTGAGCGTGACCGAGTTGGTGTCGCCGCTGGCCAGACCCGACACGATGACGTATTCAACCGTGGGGCACTCGTTAACTGCATAGTTGTCTACGGTACGCGTCCAGCTGGGCTTGTAGTTTTCCTTGTTTCCGTTCTGCGTGTAGCTGTTATAGGAGTTGGAGTTGTGGGGGAACCACACGATCTTTGCCTGTACGGTCTTGTACATAGCGATCTCACAGCCGATGTTGCCGTGGTGCGCCAGCTGTACCCAGTCCGCTTGCAGGTAGCTGCCGTCGTAAAGATCCGTGGCGGGGTTATAGGTGCCGCCCCACATAGCGCACAGCCAACGGCTTGCGTAGATGCAGGAGTCACCCAGCATCGTCCAGGTGGTCTTTTTAGCGTTGTTTACCGTGCTGGCGGAAATCGAGCCGCTTGCGGCGCTGGTGGAGGCGATCGTCCACTTGGTTACGGTGTTGGTATCGTTGGAGTTGGTGATGCGGAAGGGTGCGTGATCCTCCGTGGTCATCAGGACCTCCATTTTCAGGTTTGCGAAATACAACGTCATACCGGTGTGTACCTTGACGTACTTGAACGCGGTAAGACCATTGTTGGTGAAGTACCCTTGCATTTTGGCAATGTTGCCATTACCCATCCAAGTGGTGTCGCCGGCTACGGGATAGATCGTGCTTTCGTCGGGGAAGTTACCCACGAGATAGTCCATCTTGATCAGCTTTTGCTTCGTGTATCGGCTCAGGAAGGTGTTCATATTGCCGTAGTGGTCACCGTGCGAGTGGGTAACCAGCCACGCCTTGATGTGAATGGGGTTGCTTGCGCTGGGCTCGGTGCCGTAGCATTCCTTAAACAGGGATACCAGCGTGTGGTAAAGCACCTCGGTATCGTGGTGATCATTCTTGTGGTCGGTGCAGTTGTCGATGGCGTTACCGCCGTCCACGATGACGAAGGAGCCGTCCTCTAATTGCAGGATATAGCCCATACCGACCGAGTTGCAAATGTAGCGGACCGTGGTGATCGTGCTATTGCAGACCTTCGTGTACCTCTGCTGCGACATCAGCTTGGTGTCGGGAAGGAAGGCGTCTGCGGTAGAGGAGGATACGATGCGGATGCACTGATCGTAGGTGCGCATGGGGTAATGGGTGTCGGGCTGGCCGGAATTAACGGACGAGTAATGGATAAAGTCACCGTACTGAACGGTTCTTTGTCCGTTACGGTCAACGTCATTTGCGTAACGCTCAGCGTAGCCGTCCTGATAAGCGAAGGCGTCGAACGCCACGTACAGAACGATCTGCTTACCTGCGTGCTTATACACGCGGAAGTAGCTGCCCGTATTGCCGGGGTTGTTGTTCTCGTAAACCAGAGAGTAGCCCTCGGAAACCAGCGTTGCGCAGTAGGCCTCAAAGCCGCTTGCGCTGGCACCTGTGCCGGTATATACCAGCTGAATGGCGTTGTCGTTGTTGTCCTCAGCCATTTCAAGCTGGGTGTTTTCGGGGCGGGGGAAGTCCAGCTTCCAGGCGGGAACCGTATAGGTGCCGATGATGGGGCCCTTTACGGCACCGGTTTGCAAGGTGTAGACCTCCTCATAGCCCTGAGGCAGCACGCCGCCATTGTATTCCATCGCGTACGTGTAGAATTCAAGGAAGGCTTGTACCAGGGGCTCCAATGCCGCGTCGATATGGTTGGCAAGAATGACCTTATTGCCCACGATGCGGAAGCCGTACTGGTTGGCGTCAAGCGTATCGCGGAAGGCGCGGGATTCGGCGCGGTCTACGGTGCCGAACAGCAGCTCGTAGCCGTTGACATAGGTCTTGTCGGTGTCGGCCACGCTGGTGAAGTTCGCAACGGGAAGGCCGGAGAGCTGAGAAATGCGGTTCATCAGGTACTCGTACACGTAGACGGGATATTCGCGGCCGTCCTTGGGTGCGCCAGAGGTATTGCTCCAGCTGTCTTTGACGTACATGTGATAGGGGTCGGTATCCCAATCCGCATCGAACACGTACACAAAGGAGGAGCCGTAAGCAGAGGAGAGCGCCACAACAGGAAGGCCTGCGGCGGTCACGTCCTCGTTGATGGGGACGTTTTTGCCCGCACCGGCGAGATAGTTGTTTACAAAATATTGAAGAGCGGACATCGTCAGAAGATCGTCAGTACCGAGAATGACGATTCTGTTACCGTCCACGCGGATGGTAAAGCCGCGTCCCTGCAAGCCGGAAAGGGCGCGCTGGCTTTGCTCGCGGGAGGTGATACCGATCAGGATCTGCTTTGTGGAGTTATCCTTCACGTCGCTTTCCGGTTTTAACTGCAAGGTCTTGCCGGCTGCCTTATCCAGGGCGGACTTGAAGGTGCCGGAAATGTAGGAATACAGCTTGTTGTTCTGCTTGCAGGAGTTGGCATACACGATAGTGTAGTTGGCCAGGTTCTGCGTGGAGAGCGCACCGACAACGATAGCGTCCCGATCGAGGGAGTTGGCTGAGGTTTTCAGCGTCGTACCGCACGTAACGCAGACCTGCTTGCTGGTGCCTGCCGTGGTGGCGGTGGGCGCAACCTCTACGATCCAGGAGGAACCGGCGGAGTGGTTCAGCGCGTCAATGACCTCGGTCTGCATCACCTCGTGACAGTGCTGACATTCCGTGTGGCGGCTGCCGGACGAGCCGCAGGTAGCGGCAAGGTCTGTGATCCAGCTGCCCGCCGTGTGCGTCAGCTGGGGAACGACCTGCTGCTCTGTATATTCGCAGCCCTTGCGGTTACAGGTGCGCGTTTCGGTGCCCGCGCCGTTACAGGTGGCGGCGATCTCCGTTTTCCAAGTGGTGGGGAAATCGTGACCAAGCTTGGTCAGCACCTCGGTAAAGTCCTGATTACAGGTCGAGCAATGACCGCTTCTGGTGCCGTCCGACGTGCAAGTTGCGGCAACAACGGCGGCGTTTGCATCGGTGTGACCCGTAGCGGAAATGACCTGCTCGCTTGTTACGATGCCGCAGGAGGTACAGGTCTTGTACTTGAAGCCGTCCTCGGTGCAGGTTGCGGCAGCGCCGATCTGCCAGACGTTAGAGCTTGTATGCGTGATCGGGATCACGTCGCTTTCCTCTGCGCCGCAGATCGAGCAGGTGTGCTTTTTGCTGCCTTGCTCCGTGCAGGTGGCGGCCGTTACGGTTTCCCAGTCACCGAAATCGTGTCCGGTGCTTGCGATCGTACCGACTTCAAGCACGGCATTACAAACGGTACATTCCTTGTGGCGGGTACCGTCCTCGGTGCAGGGCTTGGCCTGCTTGTCGTTGATCCAGTCACTCTTGGTGTGACCCGTGGCAGGCACCTTTTCCTGCGCGGTGATCACTGCCTCACAAACGGAGCAGTGCGAGCCCTCGGTAAGGCCCGTTTCCGTGCAGGTGGGGGCTACTGCCGCGTCGGTGGCTGCGGTGTGGCCATCCTTGCATGCGTCACTTGTGCCGCATGCCGTGAAGAACACGGCACAGCAAAGCAGCGCCAGCAGCAGAATGGCAAGAGAAAGTTTTTTCATAGCTCCTCCTTTTTTCTTGCCCGCATGCGCGGGCAACTAAGTAAATTATAATAACAAAGAAATATAAGAGAGATATGGCAATTCTAACATACTAACAACGATTTGTAAAGAGAATATATGTAAAATTCACATTTCGTTCAAGAAAGGAAAGCGGAAATCGAAGATGATTTTAAGGGCTTTTCGCGGCAAGGTGGTTGCAAAATGTAAAAAATGTGGTATAATGGAAGCAATTATCCAGTATACGGAGGCCTTTGTTATGGAAAAATGGGCAAGAATTAAGTATATGCCGTGTATGCCGATCGGTGACAACCGCTCGCGCATTACGGGCTGTGAAAAGCATATCCAGCTGTCCCGCGAGGCAGCGCAGGAGGGCATCGTTCTTCTGAAAAACGACGGTGGACTGCTTCCCTTGCAGAAGGGAACGAAGGTCGCCATCTTCGGTACCGCGCAGATCGACTACATCAAGGGCGGCGGCGGCTCCGGCATCGTGTATTGCGAGTACACGCGCAATATTTATGAGGGAATGAAGGAAAAATCGCAGATCGAGGTCTATGATCCGCTTTCTCTTTTCTACGAGGCACGCGTGTCTGACGCGATCCGCAACGGCGAGCTGAACGGCCGCGACACCTCTGTGGCACGCAAGCTTGGCTATTTGAAGGGCAATATTACCGAGGCAAAGATCCCCGCGGATCTGCTGGCGGGCGCAAAGGAATTTACCGATACCGCCATCATCACCATCTGCCGCTATTCCGCAGAGTATTTTGACCGCTATGCCGACGGCCGTGAAACCTATTTCGAGCTTTCCGCCGAGGAAAAGGAGATGGTGGATACCGTTTGTGCCAATTTCGGCAAGGTGATCGTGCTGCTGAACACGGGCGCGATGATCGACACCTCTTGGTTTGCGGGCAACGACAAGATCGGTGCGGCGCTGATGATCGGTCAGGGCGGTATGGAGGGCGCGCTTGCGGCCGCTGACGTTCTGGTTGGCGAGGTCACTCCCTCGGGTAAGCTGGTTGACACCTGTGCAGGCGCGTTTGAGGATTACCCCTCCTCCGCGGGCTTCCACGAGTCGCTCGACTACGTCAAATATATTGAGGATATCTTCGTTGGCTACCGTTATTTTGAAACCATTCCCGGAATGAAAGAGAAGGTCGTTTATCCCTTCGGCTTCGGCCTTTCCTATACTGATTTTGAAATTAGTGGCGTAACGGGTGTAGTTGTTGGAGAAAAGATCCTGGTAAATGCCACGGTCAAGAATGTTGGCAAGTATGCAGGAAAAGAGGTTGTGCAGGTCTATTACAGCGCGCCGCAGGGTAAGCTTGGCAAGCCCGCACGCGAGCTGTGCGCCTTCCAAAAGACCAAGCTGCTGAAACCCGGCGAGAGCGCGATCCTGACGCTTTGCTTCAAGATCGCGGATATGGCGTCCTACGACGATCTCGGCCTGGTGCAGAAGTCGGCATGGGTAATGGAAAAGGGAGAATACAAGATCTTTGTCGGCAACAACGTGCGCGACGCGAAGGAGATCGGCTACAAGTACGTGCTGGATAAGGACGTGGTGGTTGAGCAGCTGACCGAGTACTGCACGCCCCGAAATCTGGGCAAGAGATTGCTGGCAAGCGGCGAGTACGTGGACGTTCCCGACACGGATTATACCCCAAAGACCTTTGCCTGCAATTACGATTGCAAAGAGAATATCCCCGCAGACGGTGCGGAAAAATACATGCTGATCGACGTGGCAGAGGGTAAGATCTCTCTGGACGATTTCATCGCGCAGCTGACCGATGACGAGATGTGGCGCCTGCTTGCGGGCAAGCGCAACGTGGGCGTAACCATTACCGACGGTATGGGCGGTCTTGCCAAGTACGGCATTCCCGCACCGATGACCGCAGACGGCCCTGCGGGCGTGCGCATCAAGCCCGTTACGGGTATTTCCACCACGGCTTTCCCCGTGGAAACGATGCTGGGTTGCACCTGGAACCTGGATATCGTAGAGCGCATCGGCGCGGCCGCCGCGCTGGAAACCAAGGAAAACAATATGTGCATGTGGCTTGCACCTGCGCTGAATATCCACCGTAGCCCGCTTTGCGGCAGAAACTTCGAGTATTTCTCGGAGGATCCCTTCGTATCGGGCAAGATGGCGGCAGCGATGATCAAGGGCACGCAGTCGCAGAATATCGTGGCAACGCCCAAGCATTTCGCTTGCAACAATAAGGAAACCAACCGTAAGGAATCCGACTCGATCCTGTCCGAGCGCGCCCTGCGCGAGATCTACTTAAAAGGATTTGAGATCTGCGTGAAGGAAAGCGAGCCGTGGTTGATGATGACCTCCTATAACATCGTCAACGGTGTCCGCGCCGCAGAGCACGCCGAGCTGATCGACGGTATCCTGCGTGGCGAGTGGGGCTTCAAGGGCGTCGTGACCACCGACTGGCACGGCCACGGCGAGCGTAACCGCGAGGTCGCCGCAGGCGGTGACGTGCATATGCCCTGCTCCTTGTACGAGGATCGCTCGATCGACTATATCGATACCGTTCCTTGCCGTATTCCGCGAAACAAGCTTGGCGAGTGCGTCAAGAGATTGCTTGAAATGATCCTTTGGATGGAATAAAGGTAACAAAAAAGGCACCCAAACGGGTGCCTTTTTTCTGCTGTTTATTTAAACGCGGTTTCGTAAATGCCGCTCTTTGCTGCGGAAAGGTCGACCTCGCCGAAGTAGCTGACGCTATCCATGCCAAGGTACTTGCACGCGTTCACCATCTCTGCCACGGTGCTGACGTCAATGTCGATGCCCTCGCTCTCGCTGCGCTTGATGGCGATCAGCTCCTTCTCGCCGTGCGTGTAGATGGGGGTTGCCTCGTCGGCTCTTGCACCGTTACGAAGCTCGGCAAGGAATTTGGACATATAGTCCTTGATTGCCTGCGGATCGCCGAAAATGGCGGGATCAATGACCATGAAGGAGTGGCAGGTGCCTGCGCCCTTGCCCTTGGTGGTGAACTGATCCTTGGAAAGCGTGCCGAGCGAGAAGATGGCGGACATGATCTCGCACACCATGCTGTAACCGTAGCCCTTGTGTCCGCCGTTGATCTCGCCTGCGCCGCCAAGAGGGAGGATACCGCCCATCTTGTCCTTGTTGCTCATACATTTGAGTACAAACTCGGCATCGGTGCTGACCGCGCCCGTGTTGTCGATCGCCCAGCCTTCTTTGAGGTCCTTGCCTGCCTTGAAATAGACCTCCAACTTGCCCTTGGGAACGACGGTGGTGGCGGCGTCAAACCAGAAGGGAACGGGATCTGCGGGAACGGCAAATGCGAGGGGGTTAGAGCCAAGCATGGCCTCCTTGGCGCCCGTGGGAACCATAATGGGCAGGGAGTTCGTGCCGCAAACGCCGATCAGGCCCTGATCGCACGCCATCTTGGTGTAATAGCCCGCGATGCCGAAGTGGTTGGAGTTGCGCACGGTAACGAAGGACATACCGACCTTCTTTGCCTTCTCAATGGCTTTTTCCATGGCGTAGATGCCGATCAGCTGACCCATGCCCTCGTGTCCGTCAATGACGGCGGAAACGGGCGTTTCAAACACGATCTCGGGCTTGGCGTCGATCTTAACGCTGCCGCTTTCGATGGATTTGTGATAGCGTACCAGACGCTGCGTGCCGTGCGAGGCGATGCCGTATACGTCTGCAAGCAAAAGCACGTCGGTGATCTGCTCGGCCTCCTTGCGGGTAAAGCCGAATTTTTCAAACGCGTCCAGGCAGAAGCGCTCGATCGTCTTAACGGGAAAATTCAAAGTAGCCATAATTGCACCTCGTAAGTAAAATATTGCATATATTATATCACTTTTTTGCTGCAAAAGCAATGATCTGTGCAAAAAAATACGCCCTTTTTAAGGGATCAGATACTTGATTTTTGGAGAGGGTGGCGGTATAATGGAGGTGCCATTTAAATAAAAGGAGAATTATTATGTCTATTTCCATCGCATATATCCCCAAGGGCTATTCTGCCGAGCAAAAGCAGATCATGATCCAAAAGACCAAGGAAGCGTGCATGAAGGGCTTGAAGCTGACCGAAAATCACTCTTTTGTATTCGTCCAGGAGATCGAGCCGGACTGCATGGATCAGCAGACGCGCAACATGAAGTGCCTGATCGTCTACACGACCGTCGGTAAGACCTTGGAGGGCAAGAATTACCTTTGCCGTGGCTTTGACGAGGCCTGCGCCGCCGCCTTTGGCGAGGATAAGGGACGCACCATCGTGCTGTTCAAAGAACACACCGACGAAAACGCCGGCTCCAACGGATTTTTAAGACCGTTCCAGCATTGAGCTTGAAAAACCACCCCGTTTGCCTAAAAAGCAGGCAAACGGGGTGGTTTTTTTAATACAACTTATACTTCAATCGGAGATTATCCGCTATCATCGCAATGAATTCCGAATTCGTGGGCTTTCCTCTGTTATTTTGGATGGTATATCCGAAATAGGAGTTCAGCGTATCCACATCACCTCTGTCCCACGCGACCTCGATGGCGTGGCGGATGGC
>JAZQWF010000077.1:0-13384 GCA_045632185.1 Eubacteriales bacterium | reverse complement strand
CCCAATACCCTGAATAAAAATTTGTTCCCTGTAACAAGATTGCAAAAAAGGAGCAATTCAAGGTTTCTCCTCTATCCAATAAATCTGTTAAAGACTTTGTCATCAATTTTTGATAATACATAAGTATCTCCTTTTTATCGCCAGTTTCGCATTTGTATTACAAATGCTTCGGGCAAAGCCCATACCCCTGAAGATGCACGCGTCTAAAGGCTCTCCCAAAGGGCGAGGCTTCTCATTAGCCCCATTATAACACAAATCGGCAGAGAGAGCAAGTTCTCTGCCGAATTTTTGTGTCTGCCATTTCTCCGCTAAGAATGCAGAGAGAAACGGGGGGCTTTTTGTTTTTGAAAGGGCTTTTCCGCACAGCAGCCATTTCACAAGCAGCACGACTTCTGCCCACCTTTTTCCAAAGGTTTTTGAGGGGGCCCGGGGAGGAACTTTTCCCCAAAAATCCTCCCTTCCCACTCCCCCTTTTTCCGCCTTTGGAAAAATCTCTCATTTTTCCACTTTTTTCTTTTTTGAGCGTTTTTTGCGGCTTTTTTCGCAAAAAGCTGTGGAAAACTCGGTGGAAACTGTGCAAAACTCAGTTTTTTTCAATTTCTTTTCTTTATACGTGCTGTGGAAAACTTTTGTTTTTCCACACCTTTCCCGTCCACAAAAGCAGCGCGCGCTTTTCCGTTTTCGCAAGTGCGCGCCGCGCGCAAACCCTCTTGCATTTCCGCCTGCTTTGTGCTATAATTATTATGTATGAACTTGTTTTAGTGAGGTACGAAACGATGAATGAATTTTCCACCTACGAATTCGTGGTTGCACAAAAAAATGAGGGGACTTGGAAGCTGGCTCGCATCGGTCTGATCACGCTTTACGTCTGCTTTGTGATCGGCTGCTTTTTGCTGGGCATTTCCGCAAACGTCCTTCCCCCGCTGGCGCTGGTGCCCGTTTTCACCTGGATGCTGGTCTTTTTCACCTGGCGCTACGTTTCGGTGGAATACGAATATTCGATCACCTCGGGCGAGCTGACGTTCAGCAAGATCTTCGGCAACCGCTCCCGCCGCACGGTACTGAAACTGATGCTGCGCGACGCGCTGCGCATCGCCCCCTTGGACAACACCCAGGAAGCAAGAAAGGCAAGCGAGTACCTGCCCGAGCGAGAGTTCTGGGCGATCTCCTCGCAAAACGCCTCCGACGTCTACTTTATCCTGTTTGAGTACAAGCAGGGCGGCAGCACGCACCGCGCGATCTTCTACTTCGAGGCCACGCAAAAGGCCTTGCAGATCTGCCGCTTCTATAACCCCTCCGCCACGGTGCTTAGCAAGGTTTCTCGCTAAAAAGCCGCCAAACGGTACGGATCTTACACATTTCAGTCTGATTTTCGCAAGGAGCGAGCTATGAATTCTTCCACAAAGATCGCCGTGATCGGCGCGGGACACGCCGGCATCGAGGCAGCGCTTGCCGCTGCCAGAATGGGCGTGGACACCGTCCTTTTCACCCTTTCGTTAGAGGCGGTGGCAAACATGCCCTGCAACCCCTCGATCGGTGGCACGGCAAAGGGACATCTGGTATATGAAATAGACGCCCTTGGCGGCGAGATGGGGCGCGCGGCAGACGCCGTGACGCTGCAATCCCGCACGCTCAATCTGGGCAAGGGCGCGGCGGTGCACAGCAAGCGCGTGCAGGCCGACCGCAAGCAATACCATCTTTATATGAAATCCGTCTTGGAGCGCACGCCGAACCTGCGCCTGATCCAGGCCGAGATCACGGATATTCTGACAAACGAGCAGGGCGTGTGCGGCGTACGCACCCGTCTGGGCGAGGAGTTCGCCTGCGAGGCCGCCATCGTGGCGGCAGGCACCTATCTGGAAAGCCGCATCTTCGTGGGCTCCTCCAATTTTGAAAGCGGGCCTGACGGCTTTCTTCCCTCCAAGGGGCTTTCCGCCTCGCTTGCCTCGCTTGGCATCAAGCTGATGCGCTTCAAAACAGGCACGCCCGCGCGCATCAACCGCCGCTCGGTCGATCTTTCCCGCTTGGACGAGCAGCCCGGCGAGGAAAACGGTCTGCCCTACGCCTCCACCACCCCGGAAAACTATCTGGAAAGCATTGATCAGCTTCCCTGCCACATCGTTTACACCAACGCGCAAACGCACGCCATTATCCGCGAAAACCTGACCCGTTCAGCCATGTACGGCGGCCATATCCACGGCGTGGGACCGCGCTACTGCCCCTCGATCGAGGACAAGGTGGTGCGCTTTGCGGACAAGGAGCGCCATCAGCTGTTCTTAGAGCCGATCGGCCGCGACACCGACGAGCTGTATTTGCAGGGCTTCTCCACCTCGCTTCCCACCGACGTGCAGTACAAAATGCTGCACTCGCTCCCCGGCTTTGAAAAGGCCGAGATGATGCGCTACGCCTACGCGATCGAGTACGATTGCTGTGATCCCACCGAGCTGCTTGCCACGCTGGAATTCCGCCGTGTAAAGGGACTTTACGGCGCGGGACAGTTCAACGGCACCTCCGGATACGAGGAGGCCGCCGCACAAGGCCTGCTTGCGGGCATCAACGCGGCATTGAAATTGAAAGGGGAAGAACCGCTGATCCTGCCCCGCTCCGGCTCTTATATCGGCACGCTGGTGGACGACCTGATCACCAAGGGCACCAACGAGCCCTACCGTATGATGACCTCGCGCTCTGAGTACCGCTTGCTTTTGCGCCAGGACAACGCAGACGCGCGCCTTACCCCCGAGGGACACCGCGTGGGGCTGGTAAATGACACCCGTTACGCCACTTATTTGGAAAAACAGGCGCATATTGCGGCCGAGATCGCGCGTCTGGAAGGCACGCATCTGTCCCCCAAGGTAGCCGAGCCGTTTTTGGTGGCGCTGGGCCTTCCCGCACCCACCTCCGGCCTCTCTCTTGCAGATCTTCTGCGCCGCCCCGCCGTTACCTACGCCGCCCTTGCCGAGCTGGATCCCGCACGCCCCGCGCTGACGGGCGCCGAGGCGCTTTCGGTTGAGGTGCAGGTGAAATATCAGGGCTACATCGCGCGCCAGCTGGCCGAGGTCGCCCGCCACGGGCGCCTGGAAAGCAAGGCGCTTTCCCCCGATCTTGATTACAAATCGATCACGGGACTTCGTTTGGAGGCCGCACAAAAGCTGAACGACCACAAGCCCCTGACCGTAGGACAGGCCTCCCGCATCAGCGGCGTCAGCCCCGCAGACATCTCGGTTTTGCTGATCTACCTGGGTCTGCATTGATAAGATACGTCCCTATTTTGGCGACACATTTCGTGCCACATTTTCGTTTAGTGGCACAACGGTATTAGTTTCAACACTTTTCCACGCATCAAAAAGCACAATATTTGTTGTTTTTTATCATTTTTTGAAAGGAAAGATGCCCCAAAAACGCGTTTTCGGCGACACGGGGTGCGATTTTCATGGAATTTTCTGAATTTTCCGCGCTTTTTAACGACATTTTGGCACAAAACGGATTTTCCGCGCACGCAAGCGAGGAAAACGCCGCCAAATTCCATCAATTGACCACGCGCATGTTAGAGGTCAACGAATATATGAACCTGACCGCGATCAAGGAGCCGCGCGCCGTGATCCTGCGCCATTACGCAGATAGCCTGACCGTAGAGCCCCACCTCCCCCAAAACGCAAGCATTTGCGACGTGGGCTGCGGCGCGGGGTTCCCCTCGCTGCCGCTTGCCATCTGCCGTCCTGACCTGAAAATCCTTTCTTTGGACAGCACCGCAAAGCGCATCCGCTACGTGCAGGAAACGGCCGATACGCTCGGCTGCCAAAATCTGACCGCCATTGCCGCGCGCGCCGAGGACGCAGGCAAGGGGGCGTATCGCGAAAAATATGATATTTGTACCGCTCGCGCCGTGGCCGCTCTGCCCGTGCTGGCCGAGCTTTGCCTACCCCTGGTACGCGTCGGAGGCAAATTTCTTGCCATGAAAGCACGCAAGGGCGAGGAGGAATGGGAAAGCGCCGCGCGCGCCGTAGCCCGCCTTGGCGGCAAGCTGATTGCACGCCATTGCATCACCCTCACTGACGGGGGAGAGAGCGACGAGCGCATCATTTTTGAGATCGAAAAGGTCAAACCCACCCCCGCCGAGTTCCCGCGCGCATACGCCAAGATCGTCAAAAGCCCACTTTGAGCCGCAAAAGACATACAAATCACCACGCACCGCTGCTCGCGGTGCGTTTTTTCTTTCGCAAAACGCACCGAAGCGCGCAAATCGCAATCTAAAAGAGAAAAAAGCGCCATCTCCCGCCCGCAAAACGCCACAAAAACCAAATTTACCCTCAAAAAGCGCACAAAAACACCCTCAAATCACCTCCAAGCACCACCCGCAGCTCCAAAGTCACGCGCATCACCCCATATTCGCCCGCAATATTCGACACGCGCCCGCGCGTTTCTTGATTTTTTGCCATATTTTAGCATTTTTCGGCTGTTTTGCGTCTTCATTGCCATTTTTTACCATTTCCAAGCGACACGCCTCGCCGCCTTGCCGTGCTATAATGAGGTAGCACAAAGAAAGGACGTGACAAAATGAGCCACATTACCCATCTCACGCAGGCAGAACATACGCTTGCGCTCACACAGGGAAGTATCCTCCCCATTCCCACCCACGAGATCTATTCCGACAAACCACAAAGCACACTCAAAGACAGCAAGATCATTCGTCTGGTGCAAAATATCCGCAAATACGGGCTTACAACCCCTATTACCGTTTCACCGCGCGAGATTTTCCCGGGGAAAACGCGTTATCTGATCCTGGAAGGAGAGGAGCTTTGGCGTGCGGCCTGCCTGGCGGAGCTGACCCATATCCCCTGTCTGATCGCCCAAAATACGCCCCGCGAGGCCGAGATCAGCGCTATTTTGGCCAAAATCTCCTCCAAAACGGCAGATATGTTCGAAAAAGCGGCGCTTTTTCGGCATCTGACAGACGCCTATGCCCTGACGCAGGAGGAGATCTCCCGCCGCACGGGGCTTTCCCAGTCGGCCATAGCCAACAAAATCCGCTTGCTCAACCTCAGCGCTGCCGAGCAGGAAAAGATCCTGCTGCACGGCCTCTCCGAGCGGCACGCGCGCGCCTTGGTGCGCCTCAAATCGCCGCAAGCACGCCTATCTGCGCTGGAAGCGATCTGCCGCCAAAACCTCAGCGTTGCCGACACAGAGGCACTTATAGAGGGCAAATTCCTGCCAAAACCGCCTATTTCCACCCCAAAAGGCACAGAAAAGCCCATTTTTACGCCATCCGTGCCCTCGGAGCCACCGGTCGGGGCATGCACACCAACGTCTTCGCCCGCGGCGCGTAAAAGCCCGAAATTCGTCCTGCATACACTACAACCGCTCTACAATTCCTTAGAGCGAACGCTGGCAATCTTCCGCAAAACAGGCAGAAACGCCGTTCTGGCCAGCGAGGAAACCGACGGTGGGCTGGTAATTACCATTCGTATCCCCAACCCGTAGCTTGTTTCACGTGAAACATTCACAATTCCGCCACAGCACTTTGTTTCACGTGAAACACAAACCTCCACCACACAAAAGTTTCACGTGAAACGTTCTTGGTAACGCGCCGGGAACTGTTTCACGTGAAACTTTTTTCTTTTTTCCATGAAAAAGATATTGCAAAAAGGCGCGCGTGATGCTATAATAATTACAACGAAACGAAAGGAGTGCGGCAAATGGGCAGAATTCTGGCCTTAGCCAACCAAAAGGGCGGCGTAGGAAAAACCACGTCTGCGGTCAATATTGCCGCAAGCTTGGGCATTTTGGGGCGAAAAACGCTTCTTGTAGACCTGGATCCGCAGGGAAGCGCAACCAGCAGTCTTGGAATAGCCAAGAAAACACTTCGTTTCAGCATGGCAGATCTTCTGATCGGCGGGTGCCGCACGGGAGATGCCATTCTTCACACGGAGTTTGAAAACCTGGATCTTTTGCCCTCAAACATTCATCTGGCAGCAACCGAATACGATCTTTTGGAGGGTGACAACGCCGAAAAGCACCTGCGTCGCGTACTTTTTCCCCTGAAAGACGATTACGATTACATCATACTGGATTGTCCGCCCTCGCTCGGCATGCTGACCGTCAACGCCATGGTGGCAGCAGACGGCGTCATTATCCCGATGCAGTGCGAATTTTTCGCCTTGGAGGGACTTTCCCAGCTGATGCTGACCATTCAGCGCATGAAAAAGCGCTATCACCCCACGTTGATGGTATGCGGCATACTCGTTACCATGTTCAATCCACGTCTGACGCTTTCTCAACAGGTCATGGCAGAGCTGAAAAAGCATTACGGGGATCAGGTTTTTGATACAACCATCTCCCGCAACGTGAAATTGACCGAGGCCCCCGGCTTCGGCATGCCCGCCTATTACCACGATAGAAGCGCAAAGGGCGCAAAGGAATACTTACAAGTGGCTCGTGAATTGATCCTGCGCACGTAAAACGCCACGCGCGCGCAATAATAATAAGGAGGAGGATAACCCCCATGGCAAAGAAGCCCGGCGGACTTGGCAGAGATTTTTACGCCATTCTGGACGACAACATCACAGATATGAAGGAAGGAGCAGCCACAACGCTCCGTATCGCAGAGGTTGAGCCGCGCAGCGACCAGCCCCGCAAGCAGTTTGACAAGGAAGCTTTGGAGGCGTTGGCAGACTCCATCGCCACCTATGGCGTGCTGCAACCCATTCTGGTGCGCCAAAACCCCAATTTTGAGGGATATTTTGAAATTATCGCAGGCGAACGCCGCTGGCGCGCCGCCAAAATGGCAGGTCTTACCGAAATTCCCGCCATTGTATTGGACGGCGACGACCTGAAAACCGCGCAGATCGCCGTGATTGAAAACGTACAGCGCGAAGACCTGAACGTTGTGGAAGAAGCATTTGCTTACAAGGCATTGATCGATCAATTTGACCTCACGCAGGATCAGATTGCCAAGCAGGTGGGCAAATCCCGCCCTGCGATCGCCAATTTGCTGCGTCTGTTGGAGCTTCCCGACGAGGTTTTGGAGCAGTTGAAGGCAGGCGACCTCACCGCAGGCCACGCAAGAGCCCTTCTTGGCCTCAACGATCCCGAAAAGATCGTTCCGCTTTCCAACAAGATCATCGCCAAGAACCTTTCCGTACGCGAAACCGAGGTTTTGGTGAAGCGCGAGAACATGGCGCCCGCCCCCGAGCTGCCCGACATTGACGGCAAGCCGCAAAATCGCGCTTATATGATGGATCTGGAACGCCGCACCCGCGAAACGCTCGGCCGCAAGGTCAAGATCACGCAAAACGACAAGAAAAAGTCGATCGAGCTGTATTACGAGGACGACGCAGACATGGAAGCACTGCTGCTTGCACTCTGCGGCCCCGATTTTTTCAACGAAGAACTGTAATTTAACCGGAGGATACACAAATGTTAGACATTAAATGGATCAAAGAAAACGCAGAATACGCAAAAGAGCGCCTTGCAACCCGTCAGAAGGATTACAGCGCAGAGATCGACAAGCTGCTTGCCCTTGACGTAGAGCGCCGCGCGCTGATCGCCGACACCGAGGCAAAAAAGGCCGAGCAGAATAAGATCTCCAAGAGTATCCCTCTTTTGAAAAAAGAGGGAAAGGACGTTGCCCCCATCTTTGCCGAGATGAAGGCGCTTTCCGAAACCGTTAAGGCAGAGAACGAGAAGATCGCCGCCATCGACGCCGAGATGGAGAACATTCTGCTTTCCATTCCCAACGTGCCCAACGCACAGGTACCGATCGGCAAGGACGACAAGGAGAACGCAGAGATCCGCCGTTGGAGCGAGCCCCGCAAGTTCGATTTCCAGGCAAAGCCCCACTGGGATCTGGGCAAGGATCTTCAAATTCTTGATCCCGACACCGCTGCCAAGGTGACCGGCACCCGCTTCCACTTCTACCGCGGTCTTGGCGCGCGTTTGGAGCGCGCTGTCATCAGCTACTACCTTGACACCCACACCGCGCACGGCTACACCGAGATCTTCCCGCCCTTCATGGTCAACCGCGACTCGATGCGCGGCACCGGTCAGCTGCCCAAGTTTGAGGAGGACGCATTCCGCGTTGCCAACAACGACTGCTTCCTGATCCCCACCGCCGAGGTGCCCGTAACCAACATGCACCGCGACGAGATCCTGGACGGCGCTGATCTGCCCATCAGCTACTGCGCTTACTCCGCTTGCTTCCGCGCCGAGGCGGGCTCCGCAGGCCGCGACACCAGAGGCCTTATCCGCCAGCATCAGTTCAACAAGGTCGAATTGGTAAAATTTACCAGCCCCGAGACCTCCTATGCAGAGCTTGAAAAGCTGACCAACGACGCAGAGCGCGTGCTGCAAGGCCTTGGCCTTCCTTACCGCGTGGTGCGTCTGTCCACCGGTGACCTCGGCTTTTCCAGCGCCATGACCTACGATATCGAGGTCTGGATGCCCTCCTACAACCGCTACGTAGAGATCTCCTCCTGCTCTGACTTCGAGGATTATCAGGCACGCCGCGCAAGCATTCGCTTCCGCGAGGCGCCCGGTGCCAAGCCCCGTCTGGTGCACACCCTGAACGGCTCCGGCGTAGCTGTTGGCCGTACGGTTGCCGCCATTCTGGAAAACTACCAGAACGAGGACGGCTCCATCACCATTCCCGAGGCACTTCGCCCCTACATGGGCTGCGACGTGATCCCCGCCGTAAAGTGATGACCGCGATCGCACCGCTGGCCGGCATCTTCTCGATCCCGGCCAAGACCTATGAGCATTTTACCCTCACCTATTCCGCCGCCAAAACGCTGAGCGCGATCATTCTTGCGATCTGCGCAGGCGTGATCCTTGCCGCGCTGTATAACTTCTATATACGGCACGTGCCGGGCGGCGTGGTACGCCTGCTGCTTTCCCGCGGCGCGCTCTCGCCCGAAACGGCGCTGAGTGCCGAGGAGCTGGGGCTTCTGGACAAGCCCTTCTCGCTCTGGGAGCTTTTGCGCGGCGTATCGCTGCGACACATCGTTTGCGCCGTGTCAGCACAGGAGGGAGAGGAAGAAGGCGACGGCGAAGAAGGCGACGGCGAAGCAGACGCGCAAACGCGCTTCTATATCCCCGAGGACAAGAAATACCGCGCCGAGGCGCGCTTCGAGCAGAAGGGCAACGGCGTGATGGGGCTTGTGATCACCTGTGCGCTGGCCGTTGTGCTGGCCATCGTGCTGATCAAGCTGATGCCCGTTGTGCTTGCCATGGCGGACAATTTCATGTAAATCAAGAGAGGACGCCCGCGGGCGTCCTCTCTTGATTTTTTGTGTGTATGCGGACGCGACCGCGCGTTACATTTGTAACAAAAAGTGCGCTTCCGTCACACTTCTCTTGACAATCCATGCGCTTTGCGGGTATAATAAAAAGGTACGATACGTGCAAAAGACTTCCACACGAAAAGTGAGGTACGTTTATGAAATATTCCGTGAAAAAGACGCCCCGCGTTTACACCAAGCTGGAAGGACTTGCTGACCTGCTTCCCGCACTGGCGGCACGCGGCGACCGCGTTCTGTTCAAATATCCCAAGGGTAAGGAGTTCGTCACGCTCTCCAACGCCGATTTCGTCACGATGGTCAATCGCGTGGCGGCAGGCCTTTTTGCCGCAGACCTTGCCGGCAAGCGCGTGGCACTGATCGGCGAGACCTCCCCCGAATGGGTGGCGTCCTACATCGCCATCATCGCAAGCGGCGGCGTAGCCATTCCCATGGACAAGGAGCTGGCCGTAGAAGCGATCGAGGGCTTCCTTTCCACCGTGAACGCCGAGGCGATCCTCTATTCCGCCACCTTCCACGACAAGCTGGCAAACGCAAGAGAAAATCACCCCTCGCTTTCCACCTTCATTCCCTTTGAGGGCGGCGAGGGAGAGAAGATCCTCCCCTTTGCCGAGCTGCTTTCCAAGGGCGAGGAGGCGCTGGCTGCGGGCTATACGCTCCCCGCGCGTGATCACCAGGCACCCGCAACGATGCTGTTCACCTCCGGCACCACGGGCACCAGCAAGTGTGTCGTGCTTTCCGAAAAGAACACCTGCTCCTGCGTCAACGCGGCGGCAGAGTCCGTAAACTTCTCGGATACCGACGTGCTTCTTTCCGTTCTGCCTATCCACCACACCTACGAGCTTGCCATCATGATCACCGCCATCAACCTTGGCGTGACGATCGGCATCAACGATTCGCTGCGTCACCTGATGCGCAATATCGCCGAGATCAAGCCCACCGGTCTTATTCTGGTACCGCTGTTCGTCAGCACCATCTATAAAAAGATCATGGACAAGGCCAAGAAGCAGGGCAAGGACGGCCTGATCAAGAAAATGATCCCCATCGCGTCCCACCTGCCCCGCAAGATGCGCCGCAAGATCTTCGGCGCCATTCACGAAACCTTTGGCGGCAGATTGGAAAAGATCATCTGCGGCGGCGCCGCGCTCAATCCCGAGCTGGTGCGCAACTTTGATGCCTTTGGTATTCAGATCTGCGAGGGCTACGGCATCACCGAATGCTCCCCCCTGATCGCGGTCAACCCCTACTTTGCCAACGTTCCCGGCTCGGTCGGTCCTGCCGTACCCTGCTGTAAGGCACGCATCGCCGTCACGGGCAAGAACGACCTCGGCTTTGACGAGGGCGAGATCCAGGCCAAGGGCGACAACGTGATGATCGGCTACTATCAGAACGACGAGGCCAACGCCGCCGCCTTCACCGAGGACGGCTGGTACCGCACGGGCGATATGGGCTATATGGACAAGAAGGGCTATATCCACATCACGGGACGTCTGAAATCCGTCATCGTGCTGGAAAGCGGCAAAAACGTATTCCCCGAGGAGATCGAGGAGTATTTGGAGGACATTGAGGAGATCGCAGAAAGCGTCGTCGTAGGTCGCAAGGCCGAGGACAGCGACGCCGTGCTGCTGACCGCCGTGGTGTTCCCGAACAAGGACGCATTCCCCGAGGGCACCGATAAGGATACCATGTATAAGGTCATCTACGACAAGATCACACAGCAGAACAAGCGCGTGGCCTCCTTCAAAAAGATCATGGCACTGGAACTGCGCGACGAGGAGTTCGAAAAGACCACCTCCAAGAAGATCAAGCGCCATTTGGTCAAATAAGAACAGTATGACATGCGGGAAGGGCTTTGCAAAGCCCTTCCCGCTCTTGCTTGGCACGCCGATGCGCCCTCAATCTCTTCCTTTATATAGCGCGTAAAAAACACCGCCAAAAAAATTTCAAAAAAGGTGTTGACAGGGCGGGCGGTTTGTGGTATAATGCTAATTACCTCTGTGGCAGGTTTTTTTGTTATGCCCTGCGCCAACCCGAAAGGGAACGGGCAAGCTTCTGCCGGGGAGGGAGGTACACAAAGGTTGCCTTGCAACCAAATAATTAAAATGGGAGGTGCCGAAAAAAATGGCTAATGACGCACGAGTCAAGGTTACTCTTGTCTGCACTGAGTGCAAGCAAAGAAATTACGACACAAAGAAAAACAAGAAAAACGACCCTGACAGACTTGAAATGAACAAGTACTGCCGCTTCTGCAAAAAGCACACTCTTCACAGAGAGTCCAAGTAATTTGGAAAAGGAGAACGCAGACAGATGAACGTAAAAAAATGTTTGGTCCTGTTGCTCGCGATTTGCCTTTCCTTCTCTGTTCTGAGCCTTGCTGTTGCCGCTGAGGATACTGCCAAGGAGAATCTTGTGCTTGGCTTTGAGCTTGGCGAATTTATTTCGCTGGCCATCGCCGCTGCACTGCTGATTCTTGTTATTGTGCTTTGCATTGTAAAGCGCAAGAAGCTGGTAGAGGCCCTGCGCGCTTACAGAAGCGAAATGAAGAAGATCACCTGGTTCTCTTGGAAAAACGTTGTCCGCTGCACGGTATTCGTTCTGGTTGCCGTGGTTGCCATCGCTGCTGTGGTGGGGCTTCTGGACTTCGTATTCTTCCAGCTGCAAGCCGCGCTGATCGCAACGAAGTAATATGAGCAATTTCAACGAGATGAACGTTGGCCCGAGATGGTATGTGGCGCACACCTACTCCGGTTACGAGAACAAAATCAAAAACAGCCTGGAAAAGGTGATCGAGAACAAGGGTCTTGGCGACCAGTTCTTCGGTATTCAGATCCCGGTTGAGATCGTCATTGAGAAGAAGGGCGACGTGGAAAAAGAGGTCGAGCACAAGCTTTTCCCCTGCTACGTCTACATCAAGATGATCATGAACGACGAAACCTGGCACGCAGTTCGCAATATCCAGGGCGTCACCGGCTTCGTGGGCCCCGGATCCCGCCCCACGCCGATCTCCGACGCAGAGGTAAAGGCACTTGGCCTTGAAAACACCGATGACGTCCAGACGGAAAAGAAGATCGTGCTCTCCTTCAAGGAAGAGGACGAGGTCAAGGTTACCGCCGGCCTGTTCGAGGGCTATACGGGCACCGTACAGAGCATTTCCGAGGATATGCAGCTCGTCACCGTATTGGTGAAGAACGGCCGCCGCGTAATGCCTGTTGAAGTTGAGGCCTCCGCGCTTGAGCGCATCGACGCCTGATCCGAAGGCGCAAATTCGGATAATCGTGGGAGGGAGAAAATTCTACAATCTCCCGTATCGTACCACTTAAGGAGGAAATTTTAAAATGGCAAAGAAAGTAATGGGTTATATCAAGCTCCAGCTTCCTGCTGGTAAGGCAACCCCTCAGCCCCCCGTTGGCCCTGCTCTGGGTCAGTACGGCGTGGCTATCCCCGTGTTCACCAAGGAATTCAATGAGCGCACCAAGAACGACATCGGTCTGATCATTCCCGTTGTTATCACTGTTTACGCTGACCGTTCCTTCACCTTCATCACTAAGACCCCCCCTGCACCCGTTCTGATCAAGAAGGCATGCGGCATTGAGACGGCTTCTGCTAAGCCCAACAAGACCAAGGTTGCCAAGATCACCAAGGAACAGGTTAAGAAGATCGCTGAGACCAAGATGCCCGACCTCAACGCCGGCTCCATCGAGGCCGCTATGAGCATGATCGCAGGCACCGCCCGCAGCATGGGCATCGAAGTAGTTGACTAAGGAGGTATCGAACAATGGGAAAGAAGTATATTGATAGCGCAAAGCTGATCGAAAAGAGCAAATTGTACGATCCCGCCGAGGCACTCAGCCTTGTTTGCGAGACCTCCAAGGCCAAGTTCGACGAAACCATCGAGGTTCACGTTCGTCTTGGTGTTGACTCCCGTCACGCTGACCAGCAGGTCCGTGGTGCAGTAGTTCTGCCCAACGGTACCGGTAAGACCGTTCGCACCCTGGTTCTGACCAAGGGCGACAAGGTTGAGGCCGCTAAGGGTGCCGGCGCCGACTACGTTGGCGATATGGAGTACGTTGACAAGATCATGAAGGAGAACTGGT
>JAZQWF010000076.1:0-12889 GCA_045632185.1 Eubacteriales bacterium | reverse complement strand
GGAGAGGATTATAGTCTCAAATCCATCGACCAAACCATTGAAGCAAATTACTGGAAAGGGCTTTGCGGTTACACTTCATACGTTGGTAAAGTCAAAAGCTACAACTTCCACAATCAAAAGCGCCCACCGAGGCAGCATTGGCTGTACGCGCCCGAGCGGGACTTCGGTCCACTACTTACGCTCGTGCTGACCTTTGTGTATCTCTTGGGCGGTCCCGACTTGATCTCGCCAAACGATCCCGCGCCGAAGTATCAACCGATCACGCCCGAGATGCGAGAAGCGACTCGAAAGTGCGAAATGTATTCGCGTCAAGCGGTACTGATGGGGAAAGAGGACATCAACACCAAAGAGGATGCCGATACGTTTTTGGAGCGAACCGAACGCAAGCTGATGGCACTTAAGCGAAAAAGAAAGGACCTTTACAACAGCATTCGCCGCTGCAGCGATCCTGAAATCAAAGCAGAAGTCCAAGAAGAAATTCACGCCCTGACGGCAGAGATGAAGCCCCTGCGGCGACAGATCTCCGACATTAAGGATGTTCTTGAACGATCGGGTGTGATGCGCCAAATGGTGGAAGCCGAGGAAAAGATGCGCCGAGAAAAGCTTGAACGTGAGTATTTTCTCTATCCAAAAGAAAAAGCAGAACTCAAAAACACAATGCCGAAATCGTCCGAGCCGCAGGCGAAAGCTCCCGCACGCAAGGATGATCGAGCGAGATAACTTGTGTGCCACCGGCACATAAGTTCACTTCCGCGCCAATGGATGGGAAGTTAGCAACTTCTCCTCCATTGGTGGAGAGGTAAGTTGTGCACCATCGGTGCAGAAGTTAGAAATTATGTTCCATCGGAGCACAATTAATTCGTCTCCGTCGGAGACACATTTTATCCTAAAAAAGAAAACAACTTCGTCTCACGCGGGGACGAAGTTTATATATATCTATATTCGAACTTGAAAATATTTACAACGCGGAATCGCACATTTGACGGGAGAGAATTTTTCTTGTATCATGGAGGCACTCCAATAAAGACCGTCCGAGTATGTGCAGAAAGGAGTTATTTATGGTTGCAGGACACCTGCGAGAAAGAGACGGACGATATTAATGTGTACTCAGCTACACCGACTACACAGGCAAACGAAAACAAACGTGGAAAGCCACGGGGCTTTCCGTAAGAGGAAACAAGAAACGTGCAGAACAAATGCTGATGGAGCTTCGCAAAAGCTTTGTTGTGCCCGAGGGTCCCACCGAGGATCTTGAGATTCGCGAGGGGATGCTTTTCACCGAATTTATGAAGGCTTGGCTGGAGGTCTTGAGAACAACAGTAGTGCCCACCACCTTCGGCGGCTATCAGACCACCGTGGAAAAGAAGTTCATTCCATACTTCGAGCCAAAGGGATTGGCACTTGCCAACGTGCAAGCCAAGGACTTGCAGAGCTTTTATCTACATGAGATGAAAACGCTGTCGGGAACTACGGTCAAGCACGAGCACGCGCTGCTTCACAAGATACTCAAGTATGCTTACCGAATGGATTTGATCTCCCACAACCCTGCCGACAAGGTTGATCCGCCCCGTGCGGAACGCTTCGAAGGCTCGGCATACACCGAGGAGGAGTTAGCACTACTCATCGAGAAATCGTGGGATCACAAGCTGGGGCTTCTCATCTATATCACGGCACTCTTGGGACTTCGAAGAAGTGAGGTGCTTGGACTTCGATGGAAATCCATTGACTTTGAGGAAAACAAGATCACCATCAACCACACGGTCACAGAGGCGCGTGTGGACGGTGAGACGGTCATCATTGCCTCCGATCGTACCAAGACCAAGTCGAGCTATCGAAGCTTTCCTATGTCGGACACGGTACGTGAAAAGCTACTTGCTTGGCGCGAGGTACAAAAGCGCTATCGAAAGATCTGCGGAAACTGCTACAATATGAAGGACATCGACTACGTGTTCACCGACGAAATGGGCAACCGCTTCAAGCCGCGTTATATCGAGGATGCTTTCCCGAAGATACTGGAACGCAATGGGCTACGCAAGATTCGCTTTCACGATCTTCGCCACACCTGCGCGAGTCTGATGCACAAAATGGGGCTCTCACCCAAGGAAGTGCAGGACTATTTAGGGCATTCCACCGTAAGCGTAACCCTCAATATTTACACGCATTTGGACTGGAGCAGCAAGGAAAATGCCGCAAAAGCCATGGAAAATGCGGTAAAATTGCCCGAAAACACCAAAATTGCGAACCCATGGGAGGACTGAAAAAGCCTTATGCCACAAGGCTTTTCGAGGTTTTTGAGAGAGTAAAAAGCTCTCTCGAAGGGTCAATTTTTGATACGGACCGAAACGAGATTTCAGCGTGCAAAACATAGTAAAAAGCACCTGATTTTTAGTAAATATCACTAAAATCAAGTGCTTTTTATTGGTTAAAATGGCGGAGGGTGTGGGATTCGAACCCACGTGCCCAGAGGGCAAACGGTTTTCAAGACCGCCTCGTTATGACCACTTCGATAACCCTCCGTAGGTTATCTTATGCGAAAGGCTCTGTAGATTGGAGAGAATTTCGCGAGAGAACTATGAAATTTTGGAGATTTGAAAAGTGCCGAAAACCCTTATAATACAAGGATTTTTGAGGATACAAAGGGGATAGTTACGCGCGGGTTTTCAAGACCGCCTCGTTATGACCACTTCGATAACCCTCCGTATATGCTTTAAGCTCAAAAAGCTCAAAACTTCAGTATTTGGTTTTACGGCTCCGCCTCGTTATGTCCTGTTGCGGTGCCCGAAATCTTTTGTTCGCGCAGGGCTCGCAAAATTTCGACCGCTGCCACTCCTTATGCCTCGCTTGCTCTGCCACCGGCAGCGCTCGGCAACGTCCCCGCTTCGATAACCCTCCGTATAAGACACCCTATTATAGCACATTCATCTAAAAAAATCAATCCTTTCTTCTCAGAAAAAGGGTGGAAACAAAAAACTTTTCAACATTTTTTCAAAATACACTTGATTTTTTCTCCTGTTTGTGATAAAATACCTCTATATGTTGAAAAAGTGCGGTGAAAACCGCTTCATTATTCGTTTGGAGGTTTACTATGATCGTTTTGCAATATGTTTTGGGTAGCGCGCTGATCGTTATGGCACTTGCGCTTGTTCTGCTGGTTCTGTTCCAGTCCGACAAGGGAACTCGTATGTCCGGCACCATTTCCGGTGGCAGCTCTGATACCTACTACGGTCAGAACAAGGGACGTTCTCGCGACAAGATCCTTTTTCGTCTGACGATCGTTGTCGGCTTTTTGTTCGTGGCCGCACTGGTTACGGCATACGTTCTGTACGCACGTTACTGCTAAGAAAATGGGAGCGCATCGCGCTCCTTTTTCTTTTTTGCAAAGTTTTTTGCGCAATCCTCTTTACAAAAACGCGCTTTGCGTGTATAATATAGTATACAAAGTCTATGAACGGGAAAAGGCCCACGGAAACCACACAGAGAGCGCCGCCTTGGCTGGAAGCGGTGCTGGGAAACGGGGGAGATGTGCACCCGCGAGATGCGAGGGGGAACGGCTTGGCCGCTACTCCGCGACGTAGGGCCGCGTTAAGGCAAAGCTGTTGACTGACAGAAAGAGAGGGGGAAGCCCCGAAAAGCAGAGTGGGACCGCGGTCTATGCCGCCTCTGTGCCGAAAGGTGCAGGGGTGTTTTTTTATACTCTGAGGGGGCAAATCTTATGAAGAAGGAACAAATGATGCAAAACGCCGTCGCCGTAGGAAAATCGCTTGTCAAGCGCACGGCCAAGCGCGTCTATAACAAGGGCGCGGCACTGGCGCAGGAGATCAGATATGACGTGAAGGCATTCCGCCAGCGCGACCCCGCCGCTACAAGCGACGCGGAGATCGTACTGCTGTATTCCGGCTTTCACGCGCGATTGGCACACCGCCTGTCGCACGCGCTTTACAAGAAGGGACATACCTTCTCTGCCCGTGCGGTAAGCCAAGGTGCGAAATTTTTTACGGGTATTGAGATCCACCCCGGCGCCACCATTGGGCGCGGACTTGTGATCGACCACGGCTCCGGTGTGGTGATCGGTGAGACCGCCGAGATCGGCGATAACTGCACCATCTATCAGGGCGTGACCCTGGGAGGTACGGGTAAGGACGTGGGCAAGCGTCACCCCACACTTGGCAACAACGTGCTGGTGGGCTCGGGTGCCAAGATCCTCGGCCCCGTCAAGATCGGCGACAACGTCAAGGTCGCTTCTGGCGCGGTGGTGCTGACCGAGTTGCCCGATCACAGTACGGCGGTGGGCATGCCCGCCAAGGTCGTCCGCGTGGGCGGACAGCGCGTGGCTGACGAGCTGGACCAGATCCATATTCCCGACCCCGTGCAACAGGAATTGAACGCATTGCGCGCCGAGATCAATCTCTTGCGCGAGAAGCTTGAAGAAAAGAAATCCGAAGAAAAGGAAGGAAAATAATCATGATTTTATATAACTCTGCAACGCATCAGCGCGAGGAATTTGTCCCCAACGAGCCGGGCAAGGTCAGCATGTATACCTGCGGCCCGACCGTGTATCACTTTGCACACATCGGCAACCTGCGCACCTATATCATGGAGGATATTCTCGACCGTTATCTGCGCTACTCCGGCTACGAGGTGAAGCGCGTGATGAACATCACTGACGTCGGACACCTGTCCAGCGACGGCGACACGGGCGAGGACAAGATGCTCAAAGGCGCTAAGCGCGAGAAAAAGAGCGTGATGGAGATCGCGCAGTTCTATACCGATTGCTTCTTTGCAGACGCTGCCAAGCTGAACATTCGTCGCCCCGACGTAGTTGAGCCCGCAACCAACTGCATTGACGAGTTCATCAAGGTCATTGAGAGCTTGATCGAAAAGGGCTTCGCTTACGAGGCGGGTGGTAACATCTATTTTGACACCTCCAAGCTGGCGCAGTACTATATCTTCAACGATTTTACCTCCGAGGATCTCGCCGTTGGCGTGCGAGAGGGCGTTGAGGAGGACGGCAACAAGCGCAACAAGGCAGACTTTGTGCTTTGGTTTACCAAGTCTAAGTTTGACGACCAGGAGCTGAAATGGCCCTCTCCCTGGGGTATCGGCTATCCCGGCTGGCACATTGAGTGCTCCTGCATCAGCATGAAGCACCTGGGCGAGAGATTGGATATCCACTGCGGCGGCATTGACAATGCCTTCCCCCACCACACCAACGAGATCGCACAAAGCGAGGCATACGTTGGCCACAAGTGGTGCAACTACTGGATGCACGTGCTGCACCTGAATACGGATAGCGGCAAGATGTCCAAGTCCAAGGGCGAGTTCCTGACAGTGTCCTTGTTGCAGGAAAAGGGC
Organism: Eubacteriales bacterium; assembly: GCA_045632185.1. Taxonomy (GTDB): domain Bacteria; phylum Bacillota; class Clostridia; order Oscillospirales; family CAG-272; genus Firm-07. The sequence continues at coordinate 7,537 of JAZQWF010000076.1, read as the reverse complement.
TACGATCCTGTGGTTTACCGCTTCTTCTGCCTGCAATCTCACTACCGCCGTTCTCTTGTGTTCTCCTGGGAGAACCTGGATAACGCTGTGGTCGCGTACAATAAGATCATCGCCAAGATCGCTGCCTGGAAGCAGGTAGAGGGCGAGCAGATCGACGAAGCCGAGCTGGCTGAGCTGAAAGCAAAATTTGTGGCAGGTCTGGATAACGACCTGAATACCTCGCTTGCCATTACCGCCGTGCACAACGTGCTGAAATCCAAGGCCAATACCGCTACCAAGCGTGCGGCACTTGCTGATTTTGATACCGTGTTGCAGTTAAATCTGCTGGCAAATGCTGACGCATACGCGAAGAAGGAGGCCGAGAAGGCCGCCGCTGCCGCCGTGCGCGTGTATTCCGACGATCCCGAGATCCGCGCGATCGAGGAGGCGATCGACGCCCGCACCGCCGCCAAGAAGGCAAAGAACTTTGCCGAGGCCGACCGTATTCGCGCCGAGCTTTTGGAAAAGGGCATCGTGCTGACCGACACCGCACAGGGAACCACCTGGGCAAAGGCCTGATCATAAAAGAAAAATCCCCCAGAACGAAGCCCGTTTCGGGGGATTTTGAAAATGTGAACAAATTTTGTCAAAAGGGTTGCAATTTGCACCCCGGTGTGCTATAATAAATCCCAGAAGCCGGATCGGCTTTGAAACAAATTGATTTGGAGGACAAAATTATGAAAAAGTTTGCACGCATTCTCTCTTTTGCACTTGTAGCAGTGATGCTTTGCGCTACGCTGGTTGCTTGCGGCGCTCCCGCAAAGGATCCCGATGACGCTCTTGCTGCTTTGAAGGAAAACGGCTACACCGCTGTGAAGGATACCGTTGCTTCTCCCATTGCATTGAAGGCACTGGGTGTGAAGAACGTTACCTCCGTTGTTTCCGGCACCAAGGTTGCTGACGACAAGGTTGAGAGCATCACCATCGTGTATTTCGAGGACAAGGACGCTGCTAAGGATTCGTTCGAGAAGTTGGAGGAATACGCAGAGGACGAGAAGGACGAGGACGCTATCTGGGTTGTAAAGCAGTCCGGCGCAATGATCTACTTCGGCACCGAGCAGGCCATCAAGGACGCGAAGTAATTTTCATAACAATTTGAAAAACCACCGCACACGCGGTGGTTTTTCTATTGACTTTTTCACGCGCGCGTGATACAATTAAGAGTGTTAAAATCTTTCTTTGAGAGGTGCTTGCTATGGCAAATACGTTGCAGGCGGGCTTTGCCCGCGTCAATATCAATCCCCCCCTTGGTATCCATATTTCCGGCTACTTTGTGGAAAGAAAGGCCGAGGGCTTTCTGGACGATCTGGAAGCTGTTGCGCTTGCCGTTGGTGACGGTAAGAATACCGTGATCCTGATGACGATGGACGTGTTGGGTGGCTCTACGAAGCTGCTTGCCTCCTACCGCGAAGCGATCTCGAAGGCAACGGGTGTCCCCGCTGATGCGATCTTCATTCACGGCACGCATACGCACACCGGCCCCACGATGGGCTGGGACCCTTACGAGGACGACCTGCGTGACGATTATCTGAATTTCCTGCGCCTGCGCATGGTGGACGTTGCCACCATGGCCGTACGCGACATGAAGCCCGCCAAGATGGGAAAGGGAACGGGCGAGGCCAAGAACGTGGCGTTCATTCGCCGCTACCGTATGAAGGACGGCTCCGCCAAGACCAACCCCGGCGTGAATAATCCCGACATCGTCGCGCCTATCGGTGAAACCGATGAGCGCGTGCACGTCCTTCGCTTTGATCGCGAGGGTGCAGAGTCCCTCGTGCTTGTCAACTTTGGCAATCACCCCGACGTGGTGGGCGGCTGCAAGCTTTCTGCCGACTGGCCGGGTATGACGCGCCGTGTTGTCGAGCAGGCGATCGATAACACCAAGTGTATCTTCTTCAACGGCGCGCAGGGTGACGTCAACCACGTGAACGTGCATCCGAAGGCGGGTGACCTCAACGACATGTTTATGGATTTTGACGGCTGCTCCCGCGGCTACGGTCACGCCCGCCATATCGCGCGCGTGGTAACCGGTGCCGTGATGACGGTGTACGATAAGGTCGAGTTTGCCGACGTCGACGACGTGCGCTATATGCAGAAGGTCGTCAATATCCCCTCCAATATGCCCGACCCCAAGGATATGCCCCTTGCACACAAGTACCACGAGCTGCACCTTGCAGGTCGTGACGAGGAGATCCCCTTCACGGAAATGATGCTGACCACCGTGGTGGCAGAGGCGGGACGTATGGTGCGCTTGGAGCACGGTCCCGAATTCTTCCCGATGACGCTGAGCTCGGTTGCCATTGGCGACGTGGCACTGTTCGGTATCCCCGGCGAGCCCTTTACGGGTATCGGCCGCGGCTTGAAGGCGTCCAAGGATTGGAGCATGGTCATGCCTTGCTGCCTCACGAACGGTGACGAGGGATATTTCCCCATGAAGGACTCCTACGAGGAGGGCGGCTACGAGGCCAGAAGCTCCAACTACAAGGTTGGTGTAGCGGAGCGCATTATTGAGGAAGGTCTTGAACTTCTTTCCGATCTTGCAAAGTAATCAAAAGCCAAAAACGCGGTAGGGTTTTGCCTACCGCGTTTTTCTTTTTGCTTCGTGCGAATTTGAAAAAGCAGGCGGTGCCGCGGCACCGCCTGCTTTGATGTGATCAATATGTGATTAGCAAACGCCGAATGCGAGCATTGCGCGGGCAACTTTCAGGAAGCCGGCGATGTTTGCACCGGATACGAGGTCGTCACCAAGGCCGTACTCGTGTGCGGCGTCGATGGAGGCCTTGAAGATGTTGGACATGATCATGTGCAGCTTTGCGTCAACCTCCTCAGCGGTCCAGTTGTAACGCATGGAGTTCTGAGACATTTCCAGACCGGAAACGGAAACGCCGCCTGCGTTAACTGCCTTAGAGGGAGCAACGATAACGCCGTTGGCTTTCAGGTAAGCAACTGCCTCGTTGGTGGTGGGCATGTTAGCAACCTCAACGTAGTACTTCAAGCCGTTCTTAACCATAGCCTCTGCCTCGGGCATGCCAACCTCGTTCTGAGTAGCGCAGGGCATCATGATGTCTGCCTTAACGCCCCAGGGCTTCTGCTTGGGGAAGAACTCAACGCCGAACTTGTCTGCGTAGTCCTGAACGCGGTTGCGGCAGGAAGCGCGCATTTCCAGCATGTAGTTGACCTTTTCCTCGGTGGAAACGCCATCGGGATCGTAGATGTAGCCGTCGGGGCCGGAGATGGTCAGCACCTTGCCGCCCAGCTCGTTGATCTTCTGCACGGCACCCCAAGCAACGTTGCCGAAGCCGGAGATTGCGAAGGTCTTGCCCTTGATGTCGTCGCCGAAGTAGTTGAGCATATCAACGGTGTAGTAAACGGCACCGTAGCCGGTTGCCTCAGGACGCAGGATAGAGCCGCCGTAGGGCATGCCCTTACCGGTCAGCACGCCGGTGAACTCGTCACGAAGGCGCTTGTACTGGCCGAACAGGTAGCCGATCTCGCGGGCGCCTACGCCAATGTCACCTGCGGGAACGTCGGTGTTGGGGCCGATGTGCTTTTGAAGCTCGGTCATGAAGGACTGGCAGAAGCGCATGACCTCTGCGTCAGACTTGCCCTGGGGATCGAAGTCAGCACCGCCCTTAGCGCCGCCCATAGGAAGGGAGGTAAGGGAGTTCTTGAAGGTCTGCTCGAAGCCAAGGAACTTCATGATGCTCTCGTTAACGGTGGGGTGGAAGCGAAGACCGCCCTTGTAGGGACCGATCGCGCTGTTGAACTGTACGCGGAAGCCGCGGTTGACCTGGGTCTTGCCCTGATCGTCTACCCACGGAACGCGGAACTTGATCACGCGCTCGGGCTCAACCATCATATCGATGATGCCCTTCTCGATGAACTCGGGGCTCTTCTCCACAACGGGTTCAAGGGATTCAAGGACCTCTGCAACGGTCTGGTGGAACTCAGTCTCACCGGGGTTGCGCTTTTTCACGTTTTCAAGCACTTGTGCAAGATAGGCGTTCTTAATCATTGTAATTTCCTCCGGAAATAAAAGAATACTCTTACATTATATCATAACTTTTTCTGATATGTCAATACTTTCACGCAAGAAAACGCGCGTGGAATTGCAAAAAATGCGCGTTTTCGGCATAATTATACGCGTTTTGCGGTGCTTTGTGCGAGATTGCGTCGTATAATCCGCAAAATATGCACGCGCGGCATATTTGCACCGCCTGCCACATAAGGTATAGTGAAATTTGCAGAAAAGCGAGGCGGAAACTATGAAAAAACATAAAAAACGGGCGTGGCGGATCGGCGTTTGCGCAACTCTTGCCGTTGTGATCGCGGCGGGTGCGTTGGTGATCTTTGGTACGGGCACGGCGGGATCTGCCGGTGTCAGCGCAGGGCTGCAACACCTGGCGGACGGCAATTATCTGGCGGCCACGGCGGGCAAGAATGAGACGATCGGGTTTGATGCGGCGTTTTTTGATAACGCCTTGCGCGGGGAAACGGTCAGTGCCATCACGGTGACAGCCCTGCCCGACGTAACGGCGGGGGAGTTGATGCTGGGGCAGGGCGAGGTCAGCGTGGGACAGCGTATTGACCGCGAAAATCTTGCGTATTTGTCCTATATCCCCCAAAACGGGTCGGAAAAAGCCAGCTTTTCCTTTGTCCCCCGGACGCAGGAGGGGGATTGCGCTTATACGTTGGAATGTCAGCTGCTCTCCCTGGATCGCGCCAACTGCTGCCCCGTTCCCAAGGGGAGCGTCAGCGCGGTGTCCACGCACGCCACGCTTGGTGTGAACGGTACGCTTGCGGCAGAGGATCCCGAGGGGGACGCACTTTACTTTGAGGTGGTGGAATACCCCGCGAACGGAACGCTGACGATCGACCAAAAAACAGGGGATTTCTCCTACCGTCCTGTGGGTAATTTCCACGGCGAGGATCGGTTTACCTGGCGGGTGCAGGACATGTACGGCGCGTATGCAGCCCCTTGCGAGGTCAGCGTAACGGTGCGCGAACTGACCACGGGATATCTGTTCTCCGATGTGGAGGACAGCACGCGCCACACCTGCGCGCTGCTGGTCAGTGAAAAGGGGTTAATGAGCGGTGAGCGCGTGGGCGGGAAGCACTATTTCCACCCCGATCGTGCGTTGACGCGTGCCGCGTTCGTGGCTATTCTGATGGAGGCGGCACAGATCAAGGTGCAGGATGTGGAGGATACGGGCTTTGCCGATAACGCAGACATTCCCCGTGGTATGCGCGGTGCGGTGAAATACGCTAAGGATCAGGGTTGGCTTGGAACGGATACGGTGTTCCGCCCGCATGATGCCATCACGCGTGCCGAGGCGGCCGCTATCGCCGCCAAGGTCCTGGGGCTTTCTGCGCCCGGCTACGGCAATGCGGTGCGGGATCACGCAGGGATCCCCGTGTCGGTGGTGGATGCGCTTTATGCCGCATACGAGGGCGGATATATCGCAACCTCGGCTGACGGCTCTCTCCTACACGCGCAAGCGCTGACGCGAGGGGACGCGGCCATCTTTTTCGCCCGCGTGTTGGAAACAAAGCACGCTTAAAAAAACAGAGCGCGGCATTTTTTGCCGCGCTCTGTTTTTCTTGATTTTTTTCGTTTCGTCGTGATATACTAAAAATAGCACAAATTAACAGCGACTTGGAAGGGAGGTCTTTTATGGGCGAAATGAATTTGCAAAATAAGGACTATCGTGCCGAGATACTGGCGCTTATCCGCGAAAATGCGGATAAGGCGGCACTGTATCGCGTGTGGGAAGAGTATCACGATAACGATATTGCCGGCGTGGTACCGGAGCTGACGCGCGAGGAGCGCGCCTGCCTGCTTGCGGCCATCGGCTATGAGGCGATGTCGAATATCGTTTCCTATTTGGAGGATGCGAGCGATTATTTGTCGGATCTGGACGCATCTGCCGCGGCGGATATTATCGAGCAGATGGATGCGGACGAGGCCTTGGAGGCCTTGGAGGATCTGGATAGCCACACGCGAGAGGCGGTGCTTTCTCAGATCGAGGATGCGGAGATCAAAGAGGAGATCGCGCTGCTGAACTCCTATGACGAGAATGAATTCGGCAGCTATATGAGCACCAATTTTATTGCGATCCCGCACGATGCCACCGTGAAAAGCGCGATGCGCGCGCTGGTTGAGCAGGCGGCACAAAACGATAATATCCATACGATCTTTGTGACGCAGGACGGGCGCTTTTACGGCGCGATCGAGCTGACCGCGCTGATCGTGGCGCGCAGCGAGGACGCCTTGGCGGATCTGATCTGCACGACCTTCCCCTTTGTCAACGATAAAGACAGTATCGCGGATAACGTTGAGCGCTTGCGCGGATATTCCGAGGATCTGATCCCCGTGCTTTCCAAAGAGGACGGTACGTTGCTCGGTGTGATCACAGCCCGGGTTCTGACCGAGATCGTGGACGCAGAGCGCGGCGACGATTACGCCAAGCTGGCGGCTCTTAGCGGTGAGGACGAGCCGGATGAGCCGTTGCTCGGCAGCATCAAAAAACGCGCCCCGTGGTTGATTATTTTGTTGTTTATGGGGCTTGCCGTGTCCGCCGTAGTCGGACTTTTTGAGGGCGTGGTAGCGCAGCTTCCCATGATCGTGGCCTTCCAATCCCTGATCCTTGGTATGGCGGGCAACGTGGGAACGCAGTCGCTGGCCGTTACGGTCAGAGCCATCGGCACGTCCGAGGAATTCCGTATCCGCAAGCAGCTTGGTATGGTCTTTCGTGAAACGCGCGTGGCGTTGCTCAACGGCGCGGTGCTGGGTTTGATCTCCTTTTTGATCGTGGGTGTGTACCTTGGTATATTCGGCGATTACACCCTCGGGTTTACTATGGCGGTCGCGGCCTGCGTGGGTGGCCCGATGTGCTTTGCAATGACGGTGTCCGGCTTTACGGGCGCGATGATCCCTATCACCCTTTACCGCTTTGGCGTGGATCCCGCCGTGGCCTCGGGACCGCTGATCACCACAGTGAACGATCTGGTGGCGGTAGTCAGCTATTACGGCTTGGCGCTTACCCTTTTGCTTGGATTTGTGGCATAAAACAGAAAAACACCCCCAAGGGCGTGCAAACTTAGCGGAGAAATAGGCGGCGCAAAACTTAGGCAGAGAACTTGCTTTCTCTGCCGATTTGTGTTATAATGGGGCTAATGAGAAGCCTCTCCCTTTGGGAGAGGTGGCGGCGAAGCCGACGGAGAGGTCAAATGGTCGCAATGATGCCCCCTCTCACCCGCTATCGCGGGAGCTCTCCCAGAGGGAGAGCCTTAGGATGCGCGCAGCTTAAGGGGTATGGGCTTTACCCGAAGCATTTGTAATACCAATGCGAAACTTGCGATAAAAAGGAGATACTTATGTATTATCAAAAATTGATGACAAAGTCTTTAACAGATTTATTGGATAGAGGAGAAACCTTGAATTGCTCCTTTTTTGCAATCTTGTTACAGGGAACAAATTTTTATTCAGGGTATTGGG
>JAZQWF010000075.1:0-21265 GCA_045632185.1 Eubacteriales bacterium | reverse complement strand
CCTACAAATAAATTTCGGCAGAGAACTTGTTTTCTCTGCCGATTTTTGTTATAATGGAACCAACGAAAAGCCTCCCTCCGAGAGGGAGGTGGCACGGCGTAGCCGTGACGGAAGGAGCCTGCGTGACTTTGGGGTTAGATTGACTTTATGGGAACGCACTCTCCCTCAGTCACCTTCGGTGACAGCTCCCTCCCGGAGGGAGCCTTTGGATGCGCTCGTTCTTCTTTAGGGGTATGGGCTTTGCCCGAAGCCCGCGCCTTTTGCAACGCTGTAATACAAAGGCGAAACTGGCGATAAAATAAAATTGAAATAGAATTGTGAAAGGAACTTAAAAATATGAAATTGAGAAAGGCGTTGTTGATTCTTATTTGTTCCTGCGTAATGCTTTCGCTATGCAGTTGCTCTTTGTTAATAAGTAAATTTAAGGTTGAAACCAAAGATTTGAACGGGGAAGATGACTTTTCGTTAGCCGTATTGACTGATGAGGATATATGCGCTGAAGATAATGAGTGCTATTGTGTTGCTTTTGGCCTTAATGCTTCTGGTTCAAAAAGTTATGCAGATGAAGATTATTTGCATGATGGAGATATTGTTGAAGCATCTGCAACCACACCGCTCTCGGGCGTTTCTCTTTTGCAATTAACATATGGAACAGCGGAAACCATTACTTTTACTGTTGAATGTGATCGCACCAAAGGAAATGTGAGGATTGTATTGTTGGATGAAAATTTGGATATTATCCACGATTTCAGTGTAACTGAAAAATCAAGTTATACCGTGAATAATGCAAAAGGAAAAGAGTTTGAAATTCGCGTGGCGGGAGAAAGCGCGGAGTTTACTATAAATGTATCGAGAGAATTTATAATCGAATAAACGAACCCCGACAGACAATCTGTCGGGGTTAACTCTTTGTTTACTGCGGTGCAAATATACGTCCCACAAGTAAACATCCTTATGAGAAGTTCGCTTTTGGGTGCGTTTTTCTTTTACTCCTGTGCAGGGGCGCCTTCTGCCAGATAGCGCTTGGCCTGCGTGGTGAACAGCTCGGCGTATTTGCCGCCTGCACGCATCAGCTCGCGGTGCGAGCCACATTCGATCACCTCGCCCGCCTCGATCACCACGATCTTATCCGCCACCGTGGCGCTGGACAGGCGGTGGGATACGAAAATCGTGGTCTTGTCCGCGCGCAAGCGGTCAAACTGATTGAAGATCTCCTGCTCCGCCATCGGGTCAAGCGATGCCGTCGGCTCGTCCAGGATCAGCACATCAGAATCCGCGTAAAAGGCGCGGGCGATCGCCAGCTTTTGCCATTGTCCGATCGAAAGCTCGGTGCCGTTCGGCTCGAACACGCGCATCAGGGGCGTGTCGTAGCGGTTGGGCAGGGTTTCGATATATCCGCTCACCGAACTTTGCGCGGCGGCGTGCTCTACGGCGTCCATACCCGCCACCTTGGAAATATCACCAAATCGGATATTCTCCTCTACGCTTACGGCATACTTTCCAAAATCCTGAAAGATGATGCCGAACATCTTATAAAGGGATTTCACATCGTACTCGCGCACGTCCCGACCGTCCAGCAGGATCTGTCCCTCGCTGGGGTCGTAAAGGCGCGTCAGCAGCTTGATCAACGTGGTCTTGCCCGCGCCGTTAAGCCCCACCAGCACCACGGTTTCCCCCGCGGCAATGGTCAGATTGATATTTTTCAACACGTCGCGCGTGCCGCCGGGATAGCGGAAGCTGACGTTTTTGAATTCAATGGTATGCCCTGTGTTTCGCGTCACCTGTACGGGCTCGGCAACGCTGGGCGTTACGGTCTGCTCCTCCTTCATAAAGGCGATGAGATTGTCGATGAACAGCGTCCCCTCATAGATCGTGGCAGAGGTGGTGATCAGCGTACCCACACAGGTCGCCACGGACGCGATCGCGCCCGCATACAGCGTATAATCACCGATCAGAATTTCACCCGTCCATACCTGTTTTGCGATCAACACATAAAAGATCAGGTTGGTGACGCCCGCAAGAATACCCAGCAGAATATGCCAGATATTCTCGCTCAGGATCAAGCGGCGAAGCCCCTTATAGTACTGGGCAAAGACCTTCAAATATCTGCCGATGAAGGTGTCGGCAAGGTCATACATGCGCACCTCCTTGATCTTATCCTTATCCACCAGCAGATCCGAATAATAGTTCATCTGGCGGCGATCCTTCGAGCGGCGGCGCATATACTGAAAATTCTTTCTGCGATAGACAAAGGTGATCACGGCAGAGGGAATGGACACCGCGATGATCACGGCGGTTGCCCAAGCAAGGCCCGGCGCCGCCATCAGCACGACCAGATAGGAGATGAACTCGATCACCGTACTGACCACGCCAAAGGTTTCGGAAAGGATACTGAGCGGCCTGTTCCCCGCCTCACGGTTGGCGTTTTCCATCTTTTCGTAAAAGAAGGGATCGTCAAAGGAGGCCAGATCCAGCTGCTTGGATTTTTCCATGATCTGCAATTTGACCTGCTTGACCACCTTCTCTCCCGCGATGCGGTTCAGGGCGCGGTTCACGTTCTGAATGATGCCCACCAGCACGCGATAGACAAACAAAAAGATCAAAAGATACAGCACCGTTGACGTCCAGAAATCGGAAACGGGCAGGCCTCCCCCCGCGATCACGCCTTGCAGCTCGTTGAGAATGCTTTTGGAGATAAGCGAACCGATAATCGGCGTCACGCCTTTGAGCAACGCCATGAAGCTGAGCAAAAACAGGATCCAGGGGCCCGTTTTCCACACGATCCCCACGATGTATCCAAAGCGCTTGAAAAAGCCGCCAAGCAGCTGCTTCAAATAGCGAAACACGTCCCCGAAATTTTGGGGAGGCGGTACTTTTTCATATTTGTATTGCGGCCCAAAGCCGCGCGGTCCTGCGTTCATAGAGCTTCTCCTTTGGCAGACAAAAATTTCTTGATATTTCCACAACCTTACAACCTTTATTATACCATACACCCGCGCACATGTCAACCACGCAACGCCATCAAAAAAGCCCCCGTTTGGGGGCTTTTTTTATTGATCGAAGCGGCGGATCCAGGCAAAAGCCCCCTCCACCGCGGGTAGGATCTGCAATCTTTCTCCCCCGAACAGCGTGTTGCCCAAGGGGTGTGCGACCGCCTCGCCGACCAGCTGCGGCTCGTGTCCACCGTGCGGGAAGGGGCACAGCTCGGCAACACCACCATTGGCCTTGATGGCCTCCACGAAATGCTGCGTGATGGCAAAGGACACCACGGGATCGTCCTCACAATGAAAAAATTTGACGGGAACGGGGTAATTTTTTGCTCTCTCGTCGCTGGCGGGATCAAAGCCGCGCAGCTTGTCTGCATCGTAAATATACTCGCCGCTCTCGTCGGTGGCAAGGCCGTAGATCTTGCCCATCGCGGTTTTGGGAAGTCCCCCGCTCCACGGATGCAGGAAGATCTCGTTGTAGGCGTCCAGCACAGGACAGAACGCGCTGTGCGCGATCACGGGGATACGGCCACTCAGCACCAGATTGGTGCTGCTGATGCCCCCCATCGAGCCACCGTGCACGAACACCTCTTTCTTCAAATTGAAATGCGCCATACAGTAATAATACGCCTTCACATAGGCGTCCAGCGCGATCGGCGAGCCGATATTGTTGCGCAGGTCAATGCCGTTTTCCGCGGCGTATTTTTCGGGCAAGCCGTTCACGTCCATGACCGCATAACCGTTTGCCAAAAGGTAGCGCGTCATCACCTGTCCCACGATCTGCGCGTCATCGGTGGTCACCGTACCGCCCGCACCGTGACAGCTGATCACAAGGCGCACAGGTGCGCCCGTATCGGTATAGGTATCGGGCAGCAAAAGACAGCCGTGATCCTCATAGAGTTGTGCAACGTCCGCCACGGCGCCGCTTGCCAAACAGCAATTGACCGCGACCGAGAAGCGATGAATTCTCATTTTTTCTCCTCCTTACGCTTGGATATGAAAGGATTATAGCGCGCCCGCGCCTTTTCGGGAAGAAATTTTCCTGCCGACAAACGATTGCATCAACGCCAAGAAAAGCTCCCGCGCATAAACCATTGTGAAATAATCACAAATTTCGCACTCTCTTTTCTTCGCCTTATTACTATTTTACCACTTTTTTGACTTTTGTCAATATTCTGTGACAAAAATGCACCTTTTTGTGAATTTGTATGCAATTTGCACACAAAAAATCACATACAACCGCAAGCTGAGAGAAACAACCTTCCCTTCATATTTACACTATATCATACTTTTCTCAAAATATCGGGCAGTTTTGTCAAGTTTTTCGCAAATTCGCGGCACCGTCATGCTCGCGTTCTTCCGCCTCAAAACAAAAAGGCACCCATTCGGGTGCCTTTTTGTTCCTTTGGCAACAGATGCGACGCGTGCAAGCGCGCCCTCTCGGCCGTTATTTCTCTGCAAGTCCGTAGGCATCCAGCATCCAAGCGGCGGTTTCATACATCATCGCCTCAATGTGGCGCTGCATAAACAACTGCGGCTCGCGCAGCTTGGTCGCGCCGATCTCTCCGCCAAAGCGGCGGCGCTTCCCCGTCCACTGGTTATAGTTGATCAACGAGGAGTCGCACTCCAACGTGAAATAGCCCTTGAAGCCCACGTCGATGAGCGCCGTGATCACCTCGTCGTGGTTAAGACGGCCGAGAAAGGGCGCCACGTGGTCATCTTTTTTGCCGTGATTGTCGTTGTAGTGAATGGCGTACAGCTCGTCACCGATCGCCATGATCTGTTCGTACTGCGCGCCCTCACAGTTCGCGTGCCCCGTATCCCAACAGCCGTGGAAAAGCGGATGTCCCACGTACTTGATAAACTCGCGCATATCGGCACCCGTATTGATGAAATACTTTTCCCCCATATTGGCGGCGGTGGAGTTCTCGCAAAGGATATTCACGCCGCAGCGCTCTGCCGTGGGGAACAGCTTTTCATAGAAGCGCTTGTTCGCGCGGAACCATTCTTCCTTGGAAAGCCCCTCGGCATATCCGCTATGTACCACCGTATTCTTGATACCCAACATCTCGCAGATCTCGATCGAGCGAACGGTTGCCTGTACCAGGAACTCCACGTGTGCGGGATCGTCGGAAAGCGGATTGCCTCCCTGCGAATGTGCCTGCACGAAGCTCATCCCCAGTTCGTCGGCCAGATCCTTGATCTCCTGCACAGCCTCACGCCAGCCCTCCTGCATGTAGGGGCTATCCTGCTTGAAGGAATACATATTCAAATCAATATAACGGAAGCCCGCGCGGTGCAGCTCGCGGATACGCTCTGCGTCCGTTTTGCAGAAAAAATTAAAATCTGCGGTGGTGGTTGCGATCTTCATAAAATCTCTCCTTTGCCGTGGTTCTTTTTCAATTATATCACAATTTCTTTCAATTTCAACTCTATTTGCAAATTTACCGACAGCTGCGTGATAAAACGCCCCAATCCCCAAGCCGCAAAGAGCAAAAAAGCACCCAGACGGGTGCTTTTTATTTGATAGACGTTTTCGGCGCTATTCAGCCGCTCTTTTTCCCAAACGCGGCTTCCAGGCGGGCAAGCGCCTCTTGCAGCTGCTCGTATTTCGAGGCATAGCAGATGCGGATATACCCCTCGCCTCCATCGCCAAAGGCGCTGCCGGGCGCGGTGACGACGTGTGTTTTTGCGAGAATATGCTCCGCCGCCTCGACCGAGGTCATGCCAAACCCCGTAATATTGGCAAACGCATAGAAAGCCCCCTTGGGAAGATGGCAGGAAAAGCCGTTGATGGCGTTCAGCCCCTCCACCAGCAGTTTGCGGTTGCGGTCATAGTATTTCACCATCTGCGCCACGTCCGCCTCTGCCTCGTACAGCGCCTTCACCGCCGCCTCTTGCATCGGCTCGGGAACACTGGCGATCATAAATTCCTGCAACTTGATCATTTCCTTCATCAATCGCTCGCACGCGCAGATATATCCCACGCGGAAGCCCGTCATGGCGTAGGTCTTGGAAAGGCTGTTGATCGTGATCACGTAATCCTCGATCCCCTCCCCCACCGCGGCAAGGCTTTTTTGCTTGAAGCCGTCATAGACCAATTTTTCGTACGGCTCATCCGAGATAATAAAGATCTTATGCTTCTTCACAAGCGCGGCAATTTCGCGCAGATCCGCTTCCTCCAACACACCGCCCGTAGGGTTGGAGGGGGAGTTGATGATGATCAGCTTCGTTTTGTCTGTGATCAGCGGCTCGATCAGATCCGCGGTCATCTTAAAGCCGTTTCCCTCGCTGACACGCGCGTACACCGCCTTGGCACCCGCAGTGTCGATCTGTCCCTTGTAATCCGGCCAGTTCGGTCCCTGAATGATCACCTCGTCCCCCTTGTCCACAAGAGTGGCGATCGCCAGCATCAGTCCTTGCGTGGCACCCGCGGTCACGATCAGATTTTTATCGGGATCGCAAAGAATGCCGTTCTCTCTTTTCAGCTTGTCTGCGATGGCATCGCGCAAGGGCTTGATGCCCGCGTTGGGCGTGTATTTTGTCTTTCCCGCACGCAGGGAGGCAACTGCCGCCTCCACGATGTAATCGGGCGTGGCAAAGCCGGGCTCGCCCAGCGTAAGGTTGATGGCATCGTCGTAATTTTTGGCAAGCTCGAACATTCGTCTGACGCCGGATTGCTCGGCATTGCGTGCCGCGTGGCTGAGCTTCGTTCTATCCATAAAACCCCTCTATGCGTTCTATCAGTTTTTATCCATGTCCGGCAGGGCGCAGGGGGAAAGCTTATGCTCCATCAATGCCAGCATCGTGTGGCTTTTCAGCACACCGTTCTGCTTTTTCAGCGAAAGCAGCTTTTCTTCCAACGCCTCCACGTCCCGCGCGCAGATCTTCAAAATGTAATCGTAATCCCCCGTCACCGCATAACATTCCAGCACGTCGGGATCGTTTTTGAGAAAGGCGTGCAGGGCGTCGACGCCATTACCGTATTTCACAGTCAGCATGATAAAGGCGCAAATCGGCTTCCCCACCTTTTTGCCGTCCGTGAGAACGGTATAGGAGCGGATCGCACCGCTCTCCTTCAATTTTTGAATGCGCTTGTTCACCGCGGGGATAGAAAGCCCAACCGCGCTGCCGATCTCGGTGGCGCTGGCCTCGGCGTTCTCCGCAAGGATCTTCAAAATGATCTTATCAATGCTATCCATTGTTGCTCCTTTCCGTGCGTCAACGCACACGCAAGCCGACCTTTTCCAGCTCTGCGATCATAACGCCAGGCTCGTTGGAGGTGATCAGTTCTGCACCGCGCTCGGCCGCGCACACCATATCCTCAATGCTGCGTACAGATGCGCCAACCCAGGGGCGGACGCCCTTTGCCGCGAGCGCGTCGAAATCCTGACGGGGATTGACCACGCCCTCAAAGGCGGGTGTGCCATCGGCATTTTTGTATTTCCAAAGGCACGCGCAATACATTCTTTCGGGGCGCGTGCTTCCCAGAATATCGTAAGGATAAAAGCCGTGCAGACGGAAACGCCCGTCGTACCTTTCCTCAACATAGCGCAGCAGCTTGCCGTCAAAGCTGTTGACAAAGCTGCGCTCCCACAGGCCGTAATCGTCGATTATCGCAATGGTCTTGTCAGCGGAAAGCTTCGCCCACTCCTCGCCATGACGGAAGTAGTCCTTGAACTCAAAATTGAACTGCATCTTCTCGTCCTTGGCGGCAGCGAACTCGCAAAACTCGCGCAGGGTGGGCACACGTGTGCCTGCAAACTGCGCACCTTTTTTGATGCCCACGTCCGCGCGTAAAACCTCTGCAAGTGTAAGGGAACGGATCTCCCCCGCCACGTCTGCGGTGCGCGCCAGATCCCCGTCGTGGATCAGAACGATCTCGCCGTCCTTTGTCATATGCAGATCCAGCTCGATCATATCCGCGCCGATCTCGTAGGCAGAGCGGTATGCCGCCATGGTGTTTTCGGGATAGTCCGCCACGTTGCCGCGGTGCGCGGCCACTTCAATATACATCCTTGTGCGCCTCCTTTTTCAAAGACACTCGTATTTTCCTTCATTATATCATTTTGCAAGCAGAACTGCAACACATTCGCATAATTAGGAGCAAATATAAACAATATAGAGCAAAACGGGCAATATCCGCTCGCTCGGCGCTGCACAGAAAAGGCGAAAGCTTAGATCAACGACAAAAAGCCCCCAAACGGGGGCTTTTTTCATTATTTTCGCACTTCTTCCGCTTGTTCAAGCACCATAGTGCTCTCCTGCCGCGCGCGTCTGTACGCCGCAGGCGAGATATGAAAGCTCTTTTTGAAATAGAAATTGAAAAAAGCGGGATCGCTGTATCCGCAAAGCGCCGCCACCGCCTTGACGGGGAGCGCAGACTCCGTCAAAAGCTTTTTAGCGTAATCCATACGCACCTTGATCAGATAGGCGATCGGCGACATACCGAATTCCTTTTTGAATTGGCGCGCAAGATAGCTCTTATTCAGATGCACGATCTGCGCAAGAGTGTCCAAGCTGATATCCTGCGCGTAGTGGTTTTTGATATGTGCGCAGGCCTCCTCCACGGGGGAGCGAGGCGCGCTGCTTGCGGGAACGGCGTGCGCAACAGCGTCGGCGATCAACAGATGCAGCAGCTCGTTGATGCGGGGCAGAACTCTCTCGTTTTCGTTGATGTCCCACTCGCTGATCGAAGCAAGCTCCTCAAATATCCGCAGATAATCGTCATAATGCGCGGGCTTGAACACGGTGGGCAGGATCTCCCATATCGGGGAATCAAACACGGGCTGCATTTCGGTTGCGGTGTTTCTGGAATAGCCATCGGCACGGCTGTGCCCGGAAAAATCCAAGGTAAGCATATAGCAATCGTAAACGCCCCTTGCTTGCCCTCTTTGCCCCGGCCGACGGACGATAAAGCTCCCCTTTTCAATATGATATTGCTTCCCGTCGATCCACATTTCGCGGTCGCACCCCACGCAAAAGTCAAATTCGTAGTCCATTACGGTGCGCGCCGGCACCAAGGACGTGCATTCACAGCGAAAGCGCATACATTGCAGTACGCGCGGTGTATACAGCATTTGCATTTCATCACCCCGATATTATTATAACAAACGCCCGCAAAAAAGTCAACATAATGATATAAATCGTCTATATATTCGGTTGTTCAAGGCACCGAAATGTGATATAATCAAATCGAAATAAGAGGAGGTGATGTCATGCAAAGCATCAAAATCACAAAAAACAAATACGCCCACATCTTCGGCGGTGCGGGCTTTCACAACAACGACGGAACGATCTATCATATCATCGGCAAAGAACACTTCGACCAATATGTGTGCAAATGCTACCGCGAGGTAGCCCCCGGCTTTATGCGCACCTTTGGGGGATTTTCCGACTGGACCAAAGAGGCCATGGACGAGTTTGCCGACTATTACGAAAAGATGCAGAAATGGACGGATACCCCGATGTATCTCACCCCCGTCGCGGGAAAGATGCACTTTTCTGACGAGGAGATCGCAGAGTATTGCGAGGACGTGGCAAAAAATCTTGCCTATCTTTATTACGATAAGAACGTAAAGCACATCCGCTATTACTGCTTTTCCAACGAGATGTCGCGCGTGATGTGGGGCGTGCTGTTGCAGGATCTGTCCACATTCAAAAAGTATCACGAGGGGCTGTACGCCGCTTTTCAGCGGCACAAGCTGCCCATAGGTCTGCTTGCCACCGACGCCAGCGGATACGAGCAATGGGAAACGGTGCGTTGGGCGCGCAAGAATATGGCAGAGATCACCGAGGATTTTTGCGTACATATCTATGAGTTACAGCACGATATCTACGACCTTGACTTCTATGATTTCTTTGCCGAAAAATGCAAGGAGATCGTAGATAAGTCGATCGCGTGCTTCGGCAAGCGCGTGATCCTTGGCGAGATCGGCGTACAGAAAAACGTTGCTCCGATCTCCTTCAACAAGGCCGCGGTCATCGACACCTGCCACTATTTTGCGGACGAGCGCGAGCAGGCATATTGCGCGCTGATGATGACGGAGATGGCGTTTGCCGCCATCAACGTGGGCGTGTTTGCACTTGCCTATTGGTCTTTTCTGGATCATCCCGCGCCGTATAGCTGTGCGTACTCCTCCGGTGACGATGAATACGCCCGCAAATGGGGCGAGGCAGAGCGCTTTTTCAGCTGCACGATGGACACCAAATACAACCAATGGGGCTTTTTGAAATGGGACGATGAAGAAGACGATTACGGTGCGCGCGCTCCCTATTATTGCATCGGCCTGCTGACCAAATTCTTCAAACGAAACGCCAAGGTGCTGGATATCGAGTGCGCCGATCGCAATCTCCGTGCGTGCGGCGTGATGAACCGCGACGGCTCGGTGACAGTCGGCATCGTCAACCGCAACAAGGAGGCAAGCGAGATCACCTTGGACAGCACCCTTTTCGGAAAGCGCGTGCGCGTTTACGAATACGATCCCGCAAATGTGCCGCACAACAAATTCGCGGACCTTCCCACGCACGTGACAGAGCTTGACGAAAAGAAACCGACCTATCTGCTGAAACCCGAAAGCGTAACCTATTTCACAACGGATTACACCGTCAAAAATGCACCCGTAGAAGCGCAAAACGTCGTGCGAGAGGGGGACGTGCTCACTTGGGATGCAGTGACGGACAAGGGGCATTGCTACTACCGTGTATTCACCTCGGATAGCGAGGATTTCAGCCCGTCCGCGGAAAATCAGATCGCCTCTACCGTGGCAACGTCGCTTTGCACCAAGGATGCAAAGCGCTACGTCAAAGTGCTTTCCGTGGATAAAAGCGGGAATATGTGAGGGTAGGGTATGAAGGTTTTATTGCTTGGCGATTCGATCAGAATGTTTTATCAAAAAGAGGTCACCACGCAGCTTGGCGTGGGATACGAGGTGTTTGCACCGCAGGAAAACGGCAGGTTTTCCGCCTATATGCTCAATTCCTTGCGCTTTTGGCTGAAAGAATTTCCCACTCCCGATATCATTCACTTTAACGCGGGACTTTGGGATACCGCCATTCTCTATCCCGAGGACGGGTGCTTTATACCTGCCACGGAGTACGTGCGGAATATGCGCGCCATCCTGCGCGAGCTGAAAGCAACCGGTGCGAAGATCATTTTCGCCACCACGACCCCCGTCAACGGCGAAAAGGCGCATTTGCAAGGCCCTATGCCACCGGCGCACCGCAACGAGGATATTGCCCGTTATAACCGCGCCGTGCTGAACGCGTTTGAGAAGGAAGATATCCTGGTCAACGATCTTTGGGGCGCGATGCACCCCGAAAAGGAGAAATATTTGAGCGAGGATATGATCCACCCGAACGAAGCGGGCGTAAAATTGCTCGGCGGCATGGTGTCGGATGCGATCAAGCGCGTCGGCAGCTATCATAACGAAAAAAGCACCGCACCGGCCACCTCTCTCATAAACAAGGACGAAAAAACGGTGCAATAAGCTCCCAAAGCACAAAAAAGCCCCCAAACGGGGGCTTTTTTGTTGCTTTTTATCTGCTTTTTCGGAATTTCAAGGGTGTGCTTCCCACAAGCTCGGCAAACACCTTGCGGAAGTGATTTTCCGAATGAAAGCCCGCAAGCGCGCTGACCGCCGCGATCGAGCGGTTGCTGTTTTCCAGCTGCTCGATCGCCACGTTGATGCGCACGGAATTCAAAAACCTGATCGGCGTTTGTCCCAGCTCCCGCGAAAACAAATGGTACAGCGTGGACTCGCTGACACAGCAATACCGCGCCAGCTCCGCCACGGAAAAATCCTTGTCCCAGTTGTCCATCATGTAGCCGATCGCGGTATGCAAGGTTTTATCCACGGCAACCGTGCTTTCCTGCAACACGGGCAGCACGCTTTGCAGCAAACGGTAAAAACGCGAATACGCCTCTAAGCGCTGCTCGCCCTCGGCAGATAAAAGATCGGATATTTGCAGAATATCGTTTTTTGCGTCCTCGCCAACGGGCAGGATCTGCGGCTCAAACTTGAAGCGCTCGTAATGCAAAAAGCCGCTCAGATACACCACCTCGATCTCGGGATCACCGTGCCATTCCGAATAGCAGCAGATATTTTCGGGGATAAAGACCGCATCTCCCGCGCGCACACACAATCTTTTATTCAGGTAAATATACGTGCCGCTCCCCCCCAGAATGATGCCGATACGCGTTTTGCGCGTGCTGCTGTTTCCACGGCAAAAATGATACCTGTGAAAGCGATGCTTTGTTGTGCCAAGCTCGGAAACAAAGATATTCTCGTACAAAGCGCTCACCCCTCTTGCAGAATAGTTACTTTTTTTACAGTATAACATATTGAAAAAAAGCTGTCAAGCTGATATACTGTAATCAAGAACAACCCCTTGCAAAAAGGAGGGCGCTATGAGAAAAATAAGGATCGCGCAGATCGGCACCAGCCAAAACGGTCACGGCACCGTGATCTGGCAAAGTCTTACCAAGCAAACCGACCTGTTCGAGGTGGTGGGCTATGCCTTCCCCGAGGGAGAGCGGGAAAAATTCCCCTCTCAGGCAAAATTCTTCGACGGACACCGCGAAATGACGGTGGCGGAAATCCTGAACGATCCCACGATCGAGGCCGTTGCGGTGGAAACCGAGGAGATCTATCTTACCAAATACGCGAAAATGGCGGCCGAGGCGGGCAAGCACGTGCATATGGAAAAGCCGGGCGGCACAGACCTTGCGGAATTTGAAGAAATGATCGCCGCGATGAAGAAAAGCGGCAAGGTCTTTTCCGCAGGATATATGTACCGCCACAACCCCAAGATCGCCGAGGCGCTGGAACGGATCGCGCGCGGCGAGCTTGGAAGGATCTATGCCGTAGAGGCGCATATGGATTGCCTGCACCAGCCCGAGCTGAAAAACTGGCTTTCCACCTTCCCCGGCGGCATGCTTTTTTACCTTGGCTGTCACCTGATCGATCTGATCTACCGTATTCAGGGCGAGCCGAAGGAGGTCGTTCCGCTTTCCTGCTCAACCGGCATTGGCGGTGTGACGTCCGAGGATTACGGCATGGCGGTATTCAAATACGAAAACGGCGTGTCCTTTGCCAAGACCTGCGCGAGCGAGCGGGGCGGCTTTCTGCGCCGCCAGCTTGTCATCTGCGGCGAGAAGGGCACGATCGAAATCAAGCCCTTGGAGGTGATCCACATGGGCGCCGGCACCTCGATCTATACGGTGTCAAGCGAGAGCTTCTCGGGCGATTGGCACAAGCCCTGGGTAAGCACCAAAACCGAGCTGTTTGACCGTTATGACGGTATGATGCAAAACTTTGCCGAGCTGGTAAACGGCAAGGAAAACCCCTACACGTATGATTATGAATTGAAGCTTTACAAGCTGATCTTGAAAGCTTGCGGAAAGGAAGCATAAGATGGACACCAAGCAGATCGTATTCACCGCGCCCGGCAAGGCCGAGCTTTTGGACGTCGCCTATCTGCCCCCGACGGCAGACGAGGTCACGGTAGAGCTGGAATATTCCGCCATCAGCGCGGGAACGGAAAAGGCAAACCTACTTGGCATACGAAACGGCATTCATCTTGCCGAGGACGCCGAGGTCAAATTCCCCATTACGGTGGGCTACACCGCCGCAGGGCGCGTGATCGCCGTGGGCGAGAACGTCAAAAAGCTGCAAGTCGGAGATCGCGTGGGCGTTTACTGGGGCAAGCATCAAAAGCGCATCACCGTTTCCAAAAAACAGGTCTATAAGCTCCCCGATGGCGTCAGCACCAAAGAGGCATCGATGGCGCTGATCGCCACCTTCCCCTTGGCCGCCATTCGCAAAACGGGGCTTGAAATCGGAGAGAGCGCCCTTGTGATGGGACTTGGTATTCTCGGCATCTTTGCCGTGCAGGAGTTGAAGGCGGCAGGCGCGTACCCCGTGATCGCCGCAGACCCCGTCAAGGAGCGCCGCGACTTCGCGCTGCGCATGGGCGCAGACTATGCGCTTGACCCGATGGAACAGGGCTTTTCCGATACCGTTAAGGCATTCAGTGAGGGAGGCGTCAACGTTTGCATTGAGGTCACAGGCGTAGGTCAAGGACTTGTGCAGGCGTTGGACTGTATGCAAAAAATGGGGCGCGTGGCGCTGCTTGGCTGCACGCGCAGCTCAAAATTTGAGATCGACTATTACGGCAAGGTGCACGGCCCCGGCATCTCACTGATCGGCGCGCACACGATGGCGCGTCCGACGCACAACTCCTCTGCCCACCTTTTCACGGAAAAGGACGACCTCAAAACGCTGTTTGGGCTCATTCGGGGCGGCCGCTTGAATTTCAAGGATATGGTCAGCGAGATCCACTCCCCCGCAAAGGCACCCGAGGTGTTCGCGCGCCTTGCAAGCGAGAAAAGCTTCCCCATCGGCGTGCTGTTTGATTGGGGTAAAATCTAATAACGGTATAAATTTGACAAGCAAAGCGGCGGATACGCCATCCGCCACGTAACGAGAGGAGCGAGATCGTGAAAAAGACTTTTTTGTCCTATGAAAAACCGTTGCTCACCTGCATGGTGCAAGCAACCACACCGCAGCGCATCAAGGCGCTGATCGATGTGTCCTTGCCCGAGGGGGCAGAGGCGTTCGGCATGCAATTCTGCCGCTTGGAGCAGGAATACCGCACCCAGGAAACCTATAAAGAACTTTTTTCATATGCCGCGCGCCCCGTTTACGCGACGAACTACCGCAGAAACGGATCGAACAAGGGCAAGGATGATGCGGCGCTTGCCGCCGAGCTTTTGGAGCTGGCGGAATGCGGGGCCACGCTTTGCGACGTGATGGGCGATTATTTTGACCCCTGCGAGGGCGAGCTGACAATGAATGCGGAAGCCATCGAAAAGCAGATGGCACTCATCGACGCGCTCCACGCGCGCGGTGCGGAGGTGCTGATGTCCTCGCACGTGTTAAAATTCACTCCCGCCGAGCGCGTGCTGGAAATTGCGCTGGAACACCAAAGGCGCGGTGCAGATATCTGCAAGATCGTAACAGGCGCGGAAAACATGGCGCAGCAGATAGAAAATCTGCGCATCATTACGCTGCTCAAAGAGCGCTTGGAGATCCCGTTTTTGTTCCTTGCGGGCGGCGAGAGCCATATCCTGCGACGCATCGGCGGCTCGCTTGGGTGCTGCATGTATCTGTGCGTACACGAGCACGATGAGCTATCAACCCCGCAACAACCTTTGCTGCGCGAGTTAAAGCTGATCAGAGATAACCTTGACAAGGGGGAAACAATATGAATTTCAATGGCAAGGTGGCACTTGTCACAGGTGCCGCAGTAGGAATTGGACGCGCCACGGCGATCCTGCTTGCGCAAAACGGTGCGGGGCTTATTCTGGTGGACGTCAACGAGGAAAAGCTGACCGCGCTCAAAGACGAGCTTGCGGCATACACAAGGGACGTTCTCGCGTTTGTATGTGACGTCAGCGACGAGGCGCTTGTGTATCGCGTCGTCGAAAAGGCGCTTGCTAAATTCGGCAAGATCGACATTCTGGTAAACAACGCCGCACTTTGGAGATGCTGGGCCTCCTTTTTGGAAACGCCGAGTGAGGAGTGGAAAAAGTTTATCGATATCAACGTCATGGGCGTGGTGTATTTCACCAAGGCGGTACTTCCCTCTATGCTGGAAAACGCGTGGGGACGCATCATCAACGTGGCGTCGGTCGCAGGCGTGTACGGCAACGCCAATATGGCGCATTATTCCGCCACCAAGGGCGCGATCATCTCCATGACCAAGGCGCTTGCAAAGGAAGTAACGGACAAGGGTGTTCTTGTCAACAGCGTTTCCCCCGGCAGCGTCAGCCCCTCGAACAATCACGATATTGATTACACCGAGGAAAATCAACTCTCCTTTATGGGCAGAACGGGATCTGACAGAGAAAACGCCAACCTGATCTGCTTCTTAGCAAGCGAGGAAGCAAGCTACATTTCGGGCCAGAACATACAAATAGACGGTTGCAGAAAAAAGCAATGAGCGGATTTTACGAGGAAACAAGGGATATCTACCGTTTGAAGATCCCCTTCGAAACGGTCTACACCTCGGTTTTTCTGATCAGCTCCCCCTCGCGCGTCATTCTGGTGGATTGCGCCACGACCGCGCAGGACGTGGAGGGTGCGATCCTACCCGCGCTTGCAAGGCTGGGCTGCGCTCCCACCGACGTGGATACCTTGGTGCTGACGCACCGACACGATGACCACGCGGGCGGCTTGGAGGCGCTTTTGCGCCACGCGCCGCACTTGGAGGTCGTGACGGATCTCCACGCGCTCGCAGACGGTATCCTCACTTACCCGATGGGCGGCCACACGCGGGACTGTATCGGTGTGCTGGATACGCGCACAGGGACGCTGATCTCGGGCGACGGCTTGCAAGGCGCAGGGGTAGATAAATACCGCTGCTACGTGCAAGAGCCGCATATGTATCCGGAAACGATCGACAGGATCCGTAAGGATACCCGCATTGAAAATATTCTGTTCTCCCACGCTTATGAGCCGTGGCATACCGACCGCATGACGGGGCGCGCGCAAGTGCTTGCGTGCCTTGACGCTTGCCTGCAATACGTAACATAAGGAGAAAAAAATGAAAGCCATTCTGATAAACGAAGACAAGACCCTTTGCTGGGCGGACGTACCCGATCCCGTCATCAAAAACGACGAGGTACTGGTCAAGATCCACGCGGCGGGCATCAACCGCGCCGATCTTTTGCAGCGAGAGGGCAACTATCCCCCGCCCCCCGGCTGCCCCGAATGGATGGGACTTGAAATTTCGGGTGAGATCGTGAAAATGGGTGCCGAGGTCACACAAAAATCAAGCTGGAAGCTTGGCGACAAGATCTGCGCCCTGCTTGGCGGCGGCGGTTACGCCGAATACGTGGCGGTGAAATACGACATGCTTTTGCCGATCCCGAAAAATTGCTCGATGGTGGAGGCGGCCGCGATCCCCGAGGCATTTGCCACCGCGTACCTCAACCTTTTTATGGAGGGCAACATTCAAAAAGGTAACACGCTGCTTTTGACGGGCGGCAGCTCCGGGCTTGCCAGCGTCATCATTCCGATGGCAAAGGCGTTCGGTGTGCGCGTGATCACCACCGTGCGCACCAAGGAAAAGGCAGAGATGATCCGCCACTTAAACGCCGACCGCGTGATCGTGAGCGCCGAGGAGGACATCGTGCAAGCCCTGCAAGAGGAGCTTGAAAACGGCCACGGCGTGGACGTTGCCATTGATTGCCTTGGCGGTGAGATCATGGGCAAGTGCCTGCACGTCCTTAACCGCGGTGCAAGATGGATCATGATCGCCGCACTTGCGGGACAGATGACCGCACTCGACCTCAAAAACGTCTACGTGCGCAACGTGCGCATCATCGGCAGTACCCTGCGCTCCCGCACCCCCGAGGTCAAGGCCGAGATCCTTGGCCGCATTTTGGGCGAGATCTACCCCAAGATCGAGGCGGGTGAGGTGAAGCCCACCATTCACGCAGTGCTCCCCATTCAAAAGGCGGAGGAGGCACAAGACCTGCTTTATAAAAGCCAAAGCGTCGGCAAGGTCGTGCTGACGGTATAACAACCTCGAAAGCACTCAAAGCTCGTGCAGACTTTTTGCTTTTGAAGAAATTTCGCGGCATTCCAAAGAAAATTGCAAAAAACATATTGCTTTTTTTGCGGTTGTGTTATACAATATAATTGTGTAGGTGCGGACATGCTCCGACACCTGTGTTGCAGGACACTGTGACACGACCGTTATAAAATCAGGAGGAAACATTATGAGAGAAATCAAGGCACAGCAGATCACTGACGTGGTCAAAAATCTGTGTATCAAGGCGAACTGCTATCTTCCCGCTGACGTGAAGAAGCGCATCGAGGATCTCAGAGCAGCCGAGCCCTGGCCCCAGGCACAGGAGGTTCTGGACAGAATCATCGAAAACTACAACATTGCAGAAGAGGGCTGCCGCCCGATCTGCCAGGACACCGGTCTTGCTTGCGTTTTCGTGAAGGTAGGTCAGGACGTACATATCGACGGCAACCTGAACGACGCCATTAACGAGGGTGTCCGTCAGGGCTATACCGAGGGCTATCTGCGCAAGAGCGTTGTGCGCGACCCCCTGGACAGAGTAAACACCGGCGACAACACTCCCGCTATGATCTATTACGATATCGTTCCCGGCGACAAGGTAGAGATCACCATCGCTCCCAAGGGTGCCGGTAGTGAGAATATGAGCCAGATCAAGATGCTCAAACCCTCTGACGGTGTACAGGGCGTGAAGGATTTCGTTCTGTGGGCTGTTGAGAATGCAGGCCCCAACCCCTGCCCCCCCATCGTTGTCGGCGTCGGCGTCGGCGGCACCTTCGACAAGGCCGCTTTCCTTGCCAAGAAGGCACTTACCCGTAACTTTGACGAGCGCAACCCCAACCCCTTCTGGGCTGACATGGAAAACGAGCTGCTTGAAAAGATCAACGCTCTCGGCATCGGCCCGCAGGGCCTTGGCGGCAAGACCACTGCTCTGTGCGTAAACATCGAGCAGTTCCCCGCACACATTGCGTCCCTGCCCGTAGCCGTTAATATTAACTGCCACGTTGCAAGACATGAAACGGAGGTTATCTGATTATGGCTACTATTAAGATTACCGCGCCCCTTACCCGCGAGAAGGCAAGAGAGTTGAAGGCAGGCGACAGCGTTCTGATTTCCGGTGTGATCTACACCGCAAGAGACGCCGCTCACAAAAGACTTTGCGAGCTTGTTGCACAGGGCAAGGAGCTTCCCATCGACATCAAGGATAGCGTGATCTATTTCGTGGGCCCCACCCCCGCCCAGCCCGGCGAGGTCAACGGCTCCGCAGGCCCCACCACCTCCTACCGTATGGACGCATACAGCCCCACGCTGATCGAGCTGGGTCACACCGGTATGATCGGTAAGGGTAAGAGAGATGCGAACGTCGTGAACGCGATGAAAGAGCACGGCGCCGTTTATTTCGGTGCGATCGGCGGTGCAGGCGCACTGCTCAGCAAGTGCATCAAGAAGGCCGACGTCGTCGCTTACGAGGATCTCGGTGCCGAAGCAATTCGCCGCCTTGAAGTAGAGGATTTCCCCGTGATCGTTATCATCGACTCCGAGGGTAACAACCTTTACGAAAGCGGAAAGGCTGCTTACCTTGCACAGCAGAACAAGTGATCGAATACATAAAAAGAGACGCAGACAATGTCTGCGGCTCTTTTTGATACAGGAGAACGCGAGATGGCGCCGTGATGCGGTGCGGTCTTTGGGGTGGTGGGATTTTTATTGCCTTCCCCGGTTGCATAGTCGCTCGTCGGTCTCATAGCTCGAAACTCGCGCGGCACAAGCCACGCAACAAAAAAGAAAAACCACCCCGTTTGGGGTGGTTTTTCTTTTTTGGGTCGTGTGACCGATTTAGATGCTATGTTAATACCCCCAATTATTCTTGCGCGGGTTGCTTTTTGCGATCTCGGTATATCGCAAACGCAAGCAGCACGGCGCACAGGCCCGAGATCAGCTTGCCCACGATCATAGGTAAGATATAGCTGCCGTCAAACGCCATCGTGAACGCCAGATGGCTGCCGAACACAAAGGAGGCCGACACCGCAAACGCGGCGTTGAGCACAACGCCCTTTTTATCCATTTTTTCCATCACGCCAAAGGTGGAAGCGTTGGTGACAAGCGACCCAAAAAGCGCAAGCGTGGCCACGCTGTTGATGCCAAGCTTTTTGCCAAGGCAGCGCAACGGCTTGTCCAATAGGCGCGCAACGATCGCCATCAAGGGCAGCATGCCAGACAGCGTCACACAAGCATTGACGCAGACGAAGGCCGCATTTTCAAGGGAATCAAAATAGGGGCTGATCTGCGCCTTGGTAAGGAAGGTAAAGATCGCGAGCAAAAGCCCCACAACGCCCACCACGCGCATAAACACACCGAAGATGGCAAAGCATTTCATGCATTTTTTGGGTGCAAGCAACAAAAGCGCGCCAAGCAGTGCGGAAAGCAGCACCAACGGCAATAAATTTATGAAAAGCGCCACAACGGGAAGTTTGCACAAAAGCCCCGCCACAAAGCATCCCACGGGCACCGTGACAATGCCGCAAAGCAGACCAAAAAACAGCTCCTTGTGCTGTTCCTTTTTGACGATACCGATGGAAAACGGAATTGTAAAGGAGATCACGCACCCCATCATAGAGGACACGACAAAGGCGTTAAAGCCCCCTACGCTCTCGGTCTTGCAAATGCTTTGTGCGATCGACATACCGCCCATATCGTTGGCGAAAAGCGAGGCGGGGATGATAGAGGGATCAATGCCAAGCAGACGGTAAAAGCCGTCAAAAAAAGGAGTCAACCAAGCGCCGACGGCGGGGGCAATGACCAGCATGCCGAGCATCGACAGTGCCATCGGGCAAAAAAGCGCAAACGCCCTTTCAAACTCCTTGCCGACCTTCAGCTTGTTGCCAATTAAATAATCGCTCGCACCAAGCAACGAAAACGCCAGCACGACAACGGAGATCACGCTCATACTCTCCCTCCCCTTTTTATAATAACAGGTATATTATAGCACAAGCCGTCCCGCTTGTAAATAGCGACAGAAAAAAGCAACAAGAAAATCTCCGTGTGCGCAAAAAAGCACCCAAACGGGTGCTTTTTGTGTTTGGTTGCGGGTACTGGATGTTGCCCCACTTTGCTCGCTTGCGAACACGTTTAAAGGTCGCCTTGTCGGCACCGCCGACCATTTTGCCTTGCAAAAACGGCAACCTTTTCTGCGGCGATATTGTGCGCGCAAATCTTATAGCAAATGCCCGCCGCAGGGTTCAAATTACCCCGCGAGCAAAAAGAAAAACCACCCCGTTTGGGGTGGCTTTTCTTTTTTGGGTCGTGTGACCGAAACAGATGCCGCACATCCCCCTCCATCAATAGCTAGTTCTGCATACGTTTGATTCAAATTATTTGCAAAACTTGACTTTTCTAATACAAAATGATGCAACATTAATTCTTATGAATCCTTTACCTTCTCACCAATAACCATCAAATCGTCACAAATCCATATTGCTCCACAATCAGATTAGCTTTCCGTATGTAAAGTAATACAATACTATCATATTTTCTCCCAAAAGTCGTTAACAAATACAGCCCTCGCTCCGAATGAAGAACGAGGGCTTCTTTTATTGCTTATAGATGTATTTCACAGAGGGTCTGCCGCCGGTTTCGTAGTCCATGCGGCTGACAACAAATCCGATCTCGCTCAGGTAATTCAT
>JAZQWF010000074.1:0-18249 GCA_045632185.1 Eubacteriales bacterium | reverse complement strand
AACGGCAGTACCCCAAGAGTAGGGAATGTCGTTGTCGCGGCGGTAAACGTTTGCACGGGGGTTGTCCCAAGAACGGAATACGGCCTTAACGGCGCCCATCAGCTGCTCCTTGGGATCGGTGGGGAAGTCCTGGCCGATCTTAGCCTTGTACTCAGCCTTGAACTGCTCAGCCAGCTCCTTGAGGTCGTCAGCGGTCAGCTCGACGTCAAGCTTCACGCCCTTCTCTTCCTTCATCTTGTCGATGAGCTCCTCGAAGTACTTCTTGCCAACCTCCATAACGACGTCAGAGTACATCTGGATAAATCTGCGGTAGCAGTCGTAAGCCCAACGAGCGTTGCCGGACTTCTCAGCCATAACCTTAACTACGTCCTCGTTCAGACCAAGGTTAAGAATGGTGTCCATCATGCCGGGCATGGATGCACGTGCGCCGGAACGAACGGAAACGAGCAGGGGGTTTTCAAGATCGCCGAACTTCTTGCCGGTAACAGCTTCCATCTTAACGATGTACTCGTTGATCTCGGCCTGGATCTCAGGATTGATCTGACGGCCGTCCTCGTAATACTTGGTGCAGGCCTCGGTGGAAATGGTGAAGCCCTGAGGAACGGGAAGACCGATGTTGGTCATCTCTGCAAGGTTAGCGCCCTTGCCGCCCAGGATCTCACGCATGGTTGCATTACCTTCGGTAAAAAGGTAGCAATACTTCTTTGCCATAGTGATATACCTCCGAAATTTTTTTATTCTGTGGAATTTTTGGGATCTGTGTCGGGGAAATATGGCCTCCCCGCACATAACGCATAAGATTATAACATATTTGTAGAGAAAATGCAAGGCTTCACGAGAAAAAAACGCGAAAATCGGTAAAAGTTTTTTGAACAACGGCCGAATATCATAATTTTTATTTGACAGAGGAGGGCGTTTGGGTGTATAATAGTGGCAATAGCTTTTGATTTCGTCAGCGCGGGGCTCCGCGGTGGCGTTTTCGTGCGTTGGAGGGAACGATGGCAGACATTTTTGATCTTTTCAAGAAAATTGAAAAAAAGACGCCCGTGGTACAGGGCCCTGTGACGCATCTTGTCGTGGGACTGGGCAACCCCGGTACGCAATACGTGAACACCCGCCACAATGCGGGCTTTTTGGCGTTGGATCACATTGCCGAAAAGCTTGGCGCACGCATCGAGCGCACGCGCTTTAAGGCCCTGACCGCAGAGGTCACGCTGGGTGGCGCGCACGTGCTGCTGATGAAGCCCCAGACCTTTATGAACCTGTCGGGCGAGGCGGTGCGCGAGGCGGCTGCGTTTTATCATATCGAGCCCGCCAATATCATCGTGATCTATGACGACATCAATCTTCCCGTCGGGCGCCTTCGTGTGCGCGGCAAGGGAAGTGACGGCGGACACAACGGTATCAAGAGCATCGTTTCTCAGCTTGGCTCTAACGAATTCCCCCGTATCCGCGTGGGTGTGGGCGAGCGTCCCAACCCCGAATTTGATCTTGCGGATTGGGTGCTTTCTAATTTTACTCCTGCCGAGCGCGAGGGGCTTGCGGCCACCTTCCCCACCGTACAGGCGGGTGCGGAGCTGCTGGTGAAGGGGGACGTCCCCGCGGCACAGCAGCGTTGTAACGGAGTGGGCGCATGCTGATCCGTGAGGCGTTTTTGGCGGACAAGGAATACCGCCAGCTTTTTGATGACCTGAAAAATGCGCTTGGCGCACGCGCGCTGCCCTTTGTGGCGTGCGGACTTTGCGACGGCGCTGCGGACGGTTTGATGGCCTCGCTTTTTACCTCGCTTTCGGGGAAGGGGGCGATGCTTTGCATCCTGCCCGAGGAAAAGGAGTGCAACCGCCTGCAAGCGCATTTGGCACAATACGGGCTGCGTACCGCGTTTTACACGGCACGTGATCTGACTTTTTATAACATTACCGCTTCGCACGAATACGAATACGACCGTATCCGCGTGCTTTGGGGGCTTTCTCAGGGTGACTTTGACGTCATCTTGACCACGCCCGACGCGGCGCTCGGCTACACCATTTCCAAGGAGCGATTGGCGGCCAACACTCTGCGTCTTGACGAAAGCACGCTTTGCGATCCCGCAGACCTTGCCGAAAAGCTGGTCGCGGCGGGCTATACCCGCGTGGAGCTGGTCGAGGGGCCGGGGCAGTTTGCGCTGCGCGGCGGCATCGTGGATATCTACGCGCCGCATCTGCGTGCGCTTTCGGCAGAAAACAAGATCGTGGCGGGCGCCGCCCCCTTGCGCATTGAGCTTTTCGGCGATGAGATCGACCGTATGGGCATTTTCGATGCGGAAAGCCAGCGCGTGCATACGATGGTGACGGGCTGCGAGATCCCCCCTGCCCGCGAGGTGCTGCTGGATACCGAGGCGCGCGAGAGATTGCGCGAGGCGGTGGACGCACAGCTGAAAAAGTGCCGTGACGAGCGCGCCAAGGAGGAGCTGCGTGCCGAGCTTGCCGAATTGGAGCTTGGCGGCGAGGTGCGCTTCGCAGACAAGTATCTTTCGCTGATCGATCCTGCTTGCGAGTGTCTGCTTTCCTATTTCGCTGCTGGCACGCTGACCGTTTTGCGTGGCACAAATGCCATCAACGATCGCTTGAAAGCGTCTGCGTGGCACCGCGAGGAAACCATCAAGGAATTGATCGAAAACGGCACCGTTATGGCACGTTTTGCAGAATACAGCCGTCCGAACAGCTTTTTCGAGCATTTCTTGGACGGGGTCGTTCCTCTTTATATCGACTCGATCGCAGAGGGACTTGCGGGCAAGAGGTTATCCGGGCTTTACAGCTTCCGTACCAAGCATACCGCCTCCTACGGGGAGCGATTTGATCTGCTTTTGGAGGACTTGGAGCATTATCATGCCGCCAAGCAGCGCGTGATCCTGGTGGCGGAGAATGAAACCTCTGCCGAGGATATGAAAAAGCAGCTGCTGGCCAAGGAGATCTACACGCGTGTGGCGTGCGCGGGGGAGAGCGTTCTTCCCGAGCGCGGCGAGGTCTTGATCCAGTGGCGCGAGCCGAGTGCGGGCTTTGAGCTTTCGGGGGCAGGTGTGGCGCTTTTGTCGCTGGCCACCGACCTGCGTCACGGCGGTCTTGCCGCCGCAGGCAAGCTGCGCCATGCCAAAAAGAAAAAGAGCGGAAAGGGGCAGATCCTTTCCTATGCCGAGCTTCAAGTGGGCGACCTTGTGGTGCACGAGGCACACGGTATCGGTCGCTATATGGGGCTTGAAACTCTTACCATTGACGGGGTAACGCGCGATTACGTCAGTATCCAGTATGCGGGAAGCGACCAGCTTTTCCTGCCCTGTGACCGTCTTGACAGTGTATCGAAATATATCGGCGCACATGCCGACGACGGTATGGTCAAGCTTTCCCGCTTCGGTGGGGGAGATTGGAAAAAGGCCAAGGCCCGTGCCAAAGCGGCCGTGGCGGATATGGCCAAGGATCTGATCCGTCTGTATGCCGAGCGCGAGCGCCGTCCCGGATACGCTTTCCCTGCGGACGATGCCTATCAGCTGGATTTTGAGGCCGCGTTTGCCTTTGAGGAAACCGAGGGACAAATGTCTGCGGCCGCCGATATCAAGACGGATATGATGTGTGCCAAGCCCATGGACCGCTTGCTTTGCGGCGACGTGGGATTTGGCAAGACCGAGGTGGCACTGCGCGCCGCCTACAAGGCGATCCTGGCAGGCAAGCAGGTGGCGATCCTGGTACCTACCACGATCCTTGCTCTGCAACATTTTCAAACCATTCAATCCCGTATGCGCGCATTTGCCGTGCGTGCGGATATGCTTTCCCGCTTCCGCACGACCAAGCAGCAGGAGCATACACTCCAACAGCTGGCGCGCGGTGATATTGATATCATCGTGGGCACGCACCGCCTGATCTCAAAGGACGTGAAGTTCAAGGATCTTGGCCTTTTGATCGTAGACGAGGAGCAACGCTTTGGCGTGGCGCAAAAGGAGAAAATCAAGCAAATGGCGGGGAACGTAGACGTTTTAACGCTGACGGCAACCCCCATTCCGCGTACGCTCAATATGGCGATGAGCGGTATCCGCGATATCTCCGTGCTGGACGAGGCGCCGGGTGACCGCTTGCCCGTGCAGACCTACGTGCTGGAAGATGATGATCTGATCGTGGAGGAGGCCATTCGACGCGAGCTTCGCCGCGGCGGACAGGTGTTCTATCTGCACAACACGGTGGAGAATATCAACGAGCTGGCCGCGCATATTTCAAGAGAGATCCCCGAGGCGCGCGTGACCGTGGCGCACGGACAGATGACCAAGGATCAGTTGGAGCGCATCTGGGGGGATATGATCTCGGGCGAGATCGATATTCTGGTCAGTACCACCATCATTGAAACGGGCATCGACGTGCCGAACGCGAACACGCTGATCGTGGATAACGCACACCGTCTGGGGCTTTCTCAGCTTCATCAGCTGCGCGGACGCGTGGGAAGATCTCCCCGCCGCGCCTATGCCTACTTTACCTATCCCAAATCGCGCTCCCTTACCGACGTGCAACGAAAGCGCCTGGAAGCGATCCGCGAATATGCCGAATTTGGCGCCGGCTTCCGCATTGCCTTGCGCGATCTGGAATTGCGTGGCGCGGGCAATCTGCTGGGCAGCCAGCAGCACGGCCATCTGGACGCGATCGGCTATGACCTTTACGTGAAGCTGTTGGAGCGTGCTGTTTTGGAGGAAAGAGGCGAAACGGTAGCGGAAAAGCCGGAATGTATCGTCAATCTTTCCTTTGACGCGTGCCTGCCGGAGCGCTACGTAAAATCCGCTACACAGCGCATGTCGCTGTATAAGCGCATCTCCCTGATCGCCACGCAATATGACCTTGACGATATGACCGACGAGCTGCTTGACCGCTACGGCGACCTGCCTCAGGCGGCGGCAAATCTGTTGCAGATCGCCTATATTCGCTCGCTTGCACAGAACGCAGGGGTCACTCAGCTGCGTCAGAACGGCACCGAGCTGTTCATTGGCGCCCCCGAGCTTGACGTAAAGGTGTGGATGGTGCTTGCCGACGAATTCAAGGGCAAAATGCGTATGATGATGTCGGATCATCCTACGATCCGCTTCCGTATGGAAAAGGGCAAAAAGGGACTGGAAGAATTAAAAATGCTTTTCGTGCGCTACGGCGAGATCGCAGGGCACGGGGCTGCGAATAACAAATAAGGATGGATATGTTATGAAGAAAACAGTAATTGCGATCCTTGCCTTGCTGCTGGCGCTGACCTTTGTGCTGAGCAGCTGCTCGTCGCACGGTGTGACGCTGATCACGGCGGGCAACAACGAGATCTCCGTCAACGTGTATCAGCTTTATCTTTCCCGCATGAAGTGGACGCTGTACGCGGCGGGGGAGAACGTGAACAGCTCCGGCTTTTGGTCGCAGTATATCACGCTTGGCGGCAAGACCTATAACGAGCATTATACCTCGAAGGTCTTGGAGGGCTTGAAGCAGATCGCCGCCGCGCTGTATCTGTACGACGAGCTCGGCCTTTCGCTGAGCGCGGAGGACGAGGCCCAGATCGATGAGGTGATCGACACCTTCGTCAAGGAGGTGGGAGAGGGCTCGGAAACCAAGCTGAACTCCGTTTTGGCGGCCTACGGCGCCAATATCACCGTTTTGCGCGATGCTTACGTCATTGAGGCGAAGCTGGCGCAGTTGAAGAATTATCTGTACGGCGAGAACGGCTCGCTGCTGACCTCCGTGGTGTTGGAGGAGTTCTATCAGCAAAGCTACTATCGCGGTTATCAGCTCTCGGTTTCAAACTATTATTACGATCATGAAAAGGACGCGGCCGGTAACGCCGTGTACTATCAGAAAAGCACTGCCGCAGACGGTACCGTGACCTTGTCGAGCAAGATCGCGTACGACACCACGCGCGGCGTGCCGACCACCGAGCTTGATAAGAACGGCGACGTCGTTTACCGCCTGCAAAACGAGGACGAGAGCTTTGGCGATATCGCCTACGATAAGCGCAACGGTGCAGTGAATTACTTTTATGACGAGGACGGCAACCTGATTGAAAAGTTCTACACCACCGAGGAGATGAACGAGCGCTACGAAAATCTGAAAAAGATCGCCGAGGATTGTAAGAACGACGAGGCGCTGTTCTTGGAGTATGCAGAGTTTTCGGATAGCTCGGCCTTCAACGAAACTTACGCCCCGAACGGTATGTATTTCGCGGTAGGCGGCTATATGGGTGACGAGCTGTTCAAGCTTTTCTCTGCCGAGCTTGCGAAGTTGGAGGTCGGTGAGCTTGCGGTGGTAGAATATACCTCCTCCGGCAAAACGCATTACTATCTGTTGATGCGCGCAGAGCTGGATAAGGGCGCGTGGAACGCCGAGGAAAACAGCCGTTGGTTCCAGACGATGGTTTCAGATGCAGTGGAGTATATGCTGCAAAAGAAGTGCAAGGACTATTTGCAGTACGTTTCCGTGAACGAGGACGCCCTGGTCGGTGTGGATATCACCACCGTGGCGGCCAACAAATATTATTGATTTTTTTACGGCGGGGGCTTGACAAAAGCTCCCGCCGCGTGTATAATGGTCACAACCGCATAAAAATCGGGGGTGCTGTCGCAAAGACGGCTGAGATGAGCAAGTGCTCGAACCCTTAAACCTGATACGGATAATGCCGGCGTAGGGAGAGTTCAAGAGATGGCCTGCAAGGTCAAATTCTTTACCGCACGGAAGATTTTCGTGCGGTAAATTTTTTGTTTGGAGGTTTTCTTATGAAACAAACCATGCGTACCAGAAAGCTGGTAGAGGCGTCGCTTTTGGTGGCGCTTGCAACCGTGCTTTCCATTCTCAAAATTGCCGAGCTGCCCTACGGCGGCTCGATCACGCTGGCATCGATGCTGCCGATCCTGCTGCTTTCCTATCGCCACGGCGTGCGCTGGGGACTTGGCGGCGGTGTTGTGTACGGTGTGCTGCAACAGCTGCTGGGGCTGAACAATCTGTCCTATTTCACCACGTGGCAGTCGATCGTTGCCATCATTTTTCTGGATTATATCATCGCCTTTTGCGTGGTGGGCGCGGGTGGCATTTTCCGCCGTGCCGTAAAAAATCAGGCGTTATCCCTTGCTACGGGTGCAGTTTTCGTGTGCGTGCTGCGTTATTTGTGCCACGTTGCGTCCGGCGCTACCGTCTGGGCGGGGCTTTCCATTCCCGACGGCGCGGCGCTGGCGTACTCTTTGATCTACAACGCCACATATATGGTTCCCGAAACGATCGTGCTGGTGGCAGTGGCGTACTATCTTGGTACGTTGCTTGATTTCCGCCGTGAGCAGCCCGTGCGCCTTGTCCGCGAAAAGACCTCGGCCGAGGCGAGCGTGCTTTCCTTGCTTGCCGGCGTATTTGTGCTGATCGGTATTGTCGTGGACGTGTCGCTGATCTTCCCGAAATTGCAGAACGCCGAAACGGGTGAATTTGACGTGACGGGGCTTGCTGTTGCGGGGAATTTTGCCGATAGCGTCTGGCTGCCTGTGGTCATTGTCAGTGGTGTTTGCGTGCTGATCTGCGCCGCGCTTCTTGTGGCTCGCGTCAGAGTGCTTCTTGCCGAAAAGCAGGAGCAAAACTGTTAAAACAAGCCCCGTTTTGGGGGTAAAATCTCTTGAACTGAGGGTGCCGCGTTTGTCGGCACCCCTCTTTTTTTGCGTGCGCCTTGACTTTTTTGCATAGATGTGATATGATATTATATTAGATAATAATGTCCCTTGAAAGGCGGAAATTATGAAAGTTGGATTTGTTTCTCTCGGCTGTCCGAAAAACCAGCTGGATACCGAGGTCATGCTGCACGAGCTGGCAAGCGCGGGCTACGAGATCACGCCCGATGAAACCGAGGCGGACGTCGTTGTGATCAACACCTGCGGCTTTATTGAAAGCGCGAAAAAGGAGGCCATTGACAATATTCTGGATATTGCGTGGCTGAAAAAGCATAACGGCCTCAAAGGCATCGTTGTCACGGGCTGCCTTGCCGAGCGCTACCGCGAGCAGATCTTTGAGCAGATGCCCGAGGTTGACGCGCTGCTGGGTGTGGGCAGTATCCACCATATCGTGGACGCGGTGCAAAGCATTGAGAAGCGCAAGAGCAAAAAAGCCCCCAAGTACGCCTCCTTTGAGGATAAGAACACGGTGAAGCTTGGCGGCGAGCGTATCCTCACCACCCCAGAGTATTATGCCTATCTCAAAATCGCAGAGGGCTGCGACAACCGTTGTGCCTACTGTGCGATCCCCGCGATCCGCGGCAAATTCCGTTCCCGTCCGATGGAGGATCTGGTTGCCGAGGCCAAGGAGCTTGACGCGCTTGGTGTGAAGGAACTGTGCATCGTGGCGCAGGATATCACTCGCTACGGTCAGGACCTGTACGGCGATTACAAGCTCCACGAGCTGCTGCATCGCATCACCGAGGCAACAAGCATTCCGTGGATCCGCTTGCTTTACTGCTACCCCGATAAGGTGACGGACGAGCTGATCGCCGAGATCCGCGACAACCCCCGTATTCTCAAATACATTGACCTGCCCTTGCAGCACATTTCCGACCCCGTTTTGAAGCGAATGAACCGCCACGGTGACAGCAAAATGATCCGCGAGGTCATCGCTAAGCTGCGTCGTGAGATCAAGGATCTGACCCTTCGCACCACCTTTATCGTCGGCTTCCCCGGCGAAACCGAGGAGGATTTTGAGGAGCTTTGTAACTTCGTGGACGAGGTGCGCTTCGAGCATCTTGGCGTGTTCCCGTACTCCGCCGAGGAGGATACTCCTGCGGCCGAGATGGACGGTCAGATCGACGAGCAGGTGAAGCAGGATCGCGCCGATATCATTATGAAGGCGCAGATGCAGATCAACGCCGAGCAGAACGAAAAGAAGATCGGCCAGGTGGTGCGTGTGCTGGTGGAGGATTTTGATCCCGTCAGCGAGGCACATTTCGGCCGTAGCGAGGCAGACGCCCCCGAGATCGACGGCAAGGTGTATTTCAAGTGCGAGCGCCGCGTTGCGCCCGGCAGTATGATCGACGTTAAGGTGCGCGAGGTACTGGATTACGATCTGTACGGCCGCGGCATTCTTCCTAAAAACTAAAAGGAGAGAAGTTATGAGTAAAATGAACCTTCCCAATAAGCTGACGATGCTTCGTCTTTGCCTTGTCCCCGTGATGATGGTATTTTTGCTTCTTCCCGCAAGCGTGATCCCTGCGCTGTGGTGCTACGGCATCGGGCTTGTCGTATTTGCTCTGACGTCTCTTACCGACATGCTGGACGGCAAGATCGCCCGTGCGCGTAACATGATCACCAATTTCGGCAAATTCATGGATCCCGTGGCGGACAAGTTTATGGTCATCGGCACGCTTTGCGCGATGCTGTTCCGTATGCTGAACCCCGCGATCTACGGCGTGGAATATCACGGCGCGTTTACCCTTGTCTACTTCATCGCGGTGGTGCTGATCATCTTCCGCGAGCTTGCCATCACCTCGCTGCGTCTGGTGCTGGTAAACGTATCCGGTGAGGTCGTTGCCGCCAATATGCTGGGCAAGATCAAGACCGTGTCCCAGATCATCAGCATCTGCGTGCTGTTTATTGAGCCGCTGGTCAATGCACTTGTTCTGCGTCTTGCAGGCGAGTACGCGCTGGCTACCGTGTATCCCGTTTCCTTCTTCTTCGTAGGTGTCACGCTGATCTTCACCGTGCTTTCCGGCGTGAACTATTTGAAGGGTGGGTGGAAGCACATCTCTACGGATTGGTAATAAGAAACAAAAAGCCGCAGGTCAATGACTTGCGGCTTTTTTTATACCGTTATGGCACTTATTTCAGTTTTTCAAAGTTGATCGTGTTGGCAAATACCGTGCCGATCAGGTTCGCCATGCGCTGGAAGCCCTCGTCGGTGGGGTGGCACGCGTCCAGCGTGTACTCCATCTTGTCGGGGCTGTCGCAGAAGAAGGCGGAGCCATCAATGAAGTAGACGTTGCGGTCGCCGCCACGCCATGCCTTCAAGTAGCTGTCCATGACCACCGCACGGCGGTCAAAGTCCATCTCGTTGTAGCAGAAGTCGGGGCGGGAGATCATGAAATAGGGGATATCGGGGTGCTTTTCACGAATGATCTCATACACGCGGTAATGGTTGTCGGCAAGACTTGCCGCGCAGGAGCGGTTGTGGTCATAGTCGCTCACGAACGCGCCAAGGGGCAAGGAAGCCATGTGCTCGCAAAGCACCTCCTCGCCGCGGCAGCTGCCCGCAAAGCCGAGGTTGATGAAATCAAAATCAAAGCGATGCGAAAGGGTGGAGGGATACGCCTTGCCGGGGCGGGAGGCGGCACACCCTTGCGTGATAGAGGAGCCGTAGAACAGGATCGGCTTTGTGTAGGTGTAGGGCGTATGCTCCTTGACAGTGGCGCCCGCGTCAAGGCCCAGTTCCAGGTCCGCTACGCTGCCGTAGCAGGGGTAGTAGAGTGTCAGCTCCTTCATGCCCGCGGGGAGCTGAAAGGTGGTCTCGCAGACGTTGCTACCGGGCTCGATGGGCTGAGGGCGCGCGCTATTCACAAAGCGCGGGCCAAGGGGCGTTTTGAGGTAAAGATCAAAGCCGAATTCCAGATAGGGGGCAATGCGAACGTTGACGCTCTCGGGGGTTCTGGTTGCCCGCACCAGCAGCGTATTGGAATTGGTGGCAAAGCGCACGCGACCACCCGCCGTATTGCGGTAAAGACCGTCTGCGATATGCTTGTTGCATTGCTTGGCTACGCTTTCGGGAATGCGCAAAAATTCACCGCCGTTTTCCGGCTTCCAAAGGCCGTGTACGGTGAACGGCGCTTTTCTTACGTTATAAAAGGTAATATCCTGCATGGGTTGCTACCTCCGGACTTTTCTTTTCCCCATTATAGCACACCACGGGGGCAAAAACAAGCACTATTTTTGCTTTTTTCTTTACAAAAAACGCTTTTTAAGATAAAAGAAGCACCCGACCGAGATCGGGTGCTTTTGTGTATGAGGGTTGCCCCAATACGGAAACCGTATTAGTAGCCAACCTTCTCCCAGCATGCGAAGGGAGCAGCAAGCTCTTCGCTGATGTAAACCTGGGTCTTCTTGGTCTGCAACATAGAGGAAGGCAGGTAGGGGGTAACGGGACCGTGCGTGCAAAGACGGCTGGTCATTCTCTGCCAAGAGGAGAAGGTACCGCAGGTAGCAAGAGCATGAACCTCGATACGCTCCTTTGCGCGCATGACGTCAAGAGGACCAATGGTAGCGGCCTTGGGAGGAACGTTAGCGATATCACCGGACTGACCGAACGTACCGTTCAGGGAGTTCTGCATAATGGTCATGGGGTGAAGGGTAACGATCTGTGCGGGCTGGTTGAGCCACTCCTCGATGTCACCGGAGCCGATGAACTCAGGAATGGGATCAACGAATGCCATGTGGCCTGCCCAACCGGGAGAGGTGGAAGCGATGTCTGCGCCCTCGCCGTTGGTGATGTCCTGAATGATGTCAGAGTAGTGAGCGATGTTTGCGTTGGTGGGGAAGTGAACGTTCTCCATGGGCATACGAAGCTTCTCGTCGATCTGGTAGTAGAAATACTTGATCATGGAGTGAGCAAAGCCTGCCTCGTAGGTGATGGGAGCGATGTTGCCGTCCTGGTCAGCCCACTCGTCCTCAGCAACAAGGTGAACCTTGGAGCAGTCAACCTGGAAGTAGTTGATCAGCTGTGCAAGAGGAATGTAGGTGTCGGGCTCGGGGTTACCAAGGATCATGGTAAAGGACTTACCTGCCTCGGAAGCGGCCTTCAAGCGGGAGAACAGAGTTGCGATGAGAACGGGGTGGGGGTTCATCATCACCTTAACGGTGAATTCAGGGTGCCACCAGGGCTCACGCTTCTCCAAGTCGGTGCCGGAAAGGCTACGAACGTAGTCGCAGACTGCCTTGTCCTTGAAAGGAACAAACTCGGCGGGCTGGAAGTCGAATTTGGTTGCGGGATCAGTAATGAAATTCATTGCTTTTCTCTCCTTTATGTTTTTTTATTGGTTTCAAAATTACTTTACCTGGTCGCCGGCAAGGAAGACGGATTTTACGTCAAACTCTGCGTCGACAAGGATAATGTTTGCCACGTTGCCCTTGGCAATTCTGCCGCGGTCGGTAAGACCAAGCATGGTGGCGGGATTGGTGGAGGCGTACTTGAACACCTGGCAAAGCGAAGCGCCCGTGTGCGTCATCATATTGCGGCAGGGACCGTCCAGGATCATCTTCGAGCCGGCGATCTCGCCCGCAAAGTCGAAGTTGATGTCGTCCGCGCCCTCGTAGAGGTCGTCGGAGGGGATGGGACCGTGCTCAACGAAGGCGTCCGCGATCAGAATGATGCGGTCGTCGCCCTTGATCTTTTTGATCAGACGCAGCATGTAAGGATCCACGTGGATACCGACCTTATCGCAGATCAGCTCGGTGTAGATCTCGTGGTTGTAAAGCGCGGTTTCGTCCACGCACGCGCTGCGGCACTCGGGATAGCGGTGAAGCGTACCGGTTGCGTTGGTGTGGTGGGTGGCAAGCTTTAAGCCGTAGGGCATCAATTTCTCAATGTCGGTGGGCTCTGCCTCGCTGTGCGCCACGGAGAAGATCGCGTTCGGATTTTTCTCCTTGACGTATTTTACAAACTCCTCGATGTTCTCTCTCTCGGGG
Organism: Eubacteriales bacterium; assembly: GCA_045632185.1. GTDB lineage: Bacteria > Bacillota > Clostridia > Oscillospirales > CAG-272 > Firm-07. The sequence continues at coordinate 5,570 of JAZQWF010000074.1, read as the reverse complement.
GCCAGGCACCAGACCTTTGCAAGGTCATAGGCGGCGTCAACCACCTTCTGGTACTTGTCGCGGGATACGGGATCGCGCCAAGGGTTGCTTTCGCGGTTACAGCCGTAGTTGGGGTTGAGGTAGGGAGCCTCCATGTAAAGGCCGATGATGTTCTTTGCCTTGCCGGAGTTCATCGCGTCGCGAATGATGCCTACCTGCTCAACGAGCTGATCGCCCGTGGCGCTGAAATACAGCGCAGGCATCACGTCGGTGACGCCGTGTTGCAGAATGGTGGCAGCCGCTTTGACGGGATCCTCGGTAAAGAAGGTATCGCCATCGGCATGGGTGTGGATATCAATAAGACCGGGACCTGCATAGGCGCCCTTGGCGTCGATGATCTCCATACCCGTGGTATCAATTTTCTTGCCAAAGTCGGCGATCTTGCCGTCCTTAATGACGATCGTGCCGTTGCGGATGATGTGATCCGCCATCACGATGTTGGCGTTGATAATTGCTTTCACTTTTTTTACCTCACGTTTGAGATTAGCCTTCCAGAAGGGAAAGCAGCGTGTTGTCGCCAAATGCACGCTTCCAGTCAGCCTCGAAATCGGCAATGGAGGTAGTCGTGGTGGTGTGGGACAGCAGCTTTTTCATAATATCGCTGCTGATGGTTGCAGCATGGCAACCGATCACGGCCACGTCCAGCACTTCCTTTGCGGTCTTGAAGCTGGCGGCAAGCACCTGCGTTTTCGAGCCGCCTGCGGCAAAGATCTTTACGATGTCAGCCGCACACCCAACACCGTCGTCACAAATGTTTTCCAGACGGCTGATGTAGGGGGCTACATAAGACGCGCCGGAATTGGCGGCCAGCATCGCCTGCGTTGCCGAAAGCACGGCAGTCACGGTGATGCGGATACCCATTTTGCTAAGGGTCGCAGTGGCTTTCAGACCTACGTCGGTGGCAGGGATCTTGATAAAGGTGTTCGGGCCGAGCATTGCGTACAGTGCCTTTGCTTCGGCAATGATGCGCTCATAGTCGGTCTCGGTCACCTGCAAATGCAGCTCTTTTTTGTCACCGATGATCTCGCGGATATTTTTGAGCAGAGCGATCACGTCGCCGCCCTCGCGCGCGAGAATGGTGGGGTTGGTGGTCACACCCTCGATGGGGTAGTAGGTGTTAAAATAGCGGATATCGTTCAGGTTTGCGGTATCAAGCAACAGTTTCACAGCAAATGCTCCTTTGGTGTCATTTTGCGGATAAGCGGGAGGTAAAATACCCCCCGCTTGGGATTTTGATTAGATCAGGGCCTTGGAGGGATCGAAGTTGTCAGCGTCGAACTTGGGGTCGCGAGCAGCCAGCTGCAAGTCGTAGTGGATGTCGTAAACCTTCTCCTCGGGGAGGAACTTGCGGCGGGTGTTGATCACTTCACCACCGTTGTACTTTCTATCACCAACGTCCTCAGCGGTACCCATAACGGTAACGTTAACCTGACGGCGACGAGCGATAACGTGGTCCCAGTCGATGAAGTAGATGTGTGCGAACAGACCAAGGTCAAGCTTGCCGTCCTTAATGGTCAGGGTCTCGCTGCGGCCGAAGAATACGGAACGAAGGTGACCGTCGGTGTTCATGGAGGAGTAGTCGCCGGGCTCGTTGACGTGTCTGCCGTACTGAGCGTGGATCGGGCCGGGATGACGGTACTGATGCTCCTCAGCGAAGTCGGGGATCATCTTGCGCATGATGTCAAGCAGGTCGTGCTGAAGGTACTCAAGATCGAAGGTGTCGATGTCGTGAGAGCGCTCCTGAACCATCACGGAGCAGGTGGTGTGGTGAGAAACGATGGAAACAGTACCGTTCTTGATGCCGGAGGTGGCAACGATATCAAGGATCTCTCTTCTGATATCGTGGAAGGTGGGGATCCAGCCGCGGGACTGCAGTTCGATTTCTTTCTGGACAAGTTTGAATTCCATGGTGTTTTTCTCCTTTTATGTAAAAAATTTTAGGGAAACAAATGTAGGATGCGAATTACTTCGCGTTCAGGCGCTTGCCAACGGCTCCGCCCGGATGAATGAGAGCAAAGTCCATCTTCTGGTAACCGGTGTACTCAATAAGCGCTGCTTGCAGTGCATCAAAGATGGCATTGGTTACGGCAAAGCTGGTCGTGCCCTGGCAGTTGTATTTGTCGCATTCCTTGGTGACCTTCATGGCAAGCACGATGTCGGCCTGAGTTGCGAGAGGGGACTCCATATTCTCGGTCACGCCGATGACGATGGCACCCTTGGTCTTGCACACGTCAAGAATGGTCAGAAGCTCGTCGGTCTTGCCGCCTCGGGAAACGAGGAGCATAACGTCGTCCTTCTTCATATAACCAAGACCGCCGTGTACGGCCTCTGCGGGAGAGATGAAGTGAGCGGGACGCTCAGCGCAGCACATCAGGTGTGCGAAGTGGCGGCAAGCAATGCCGGAGTGACCGCAGCCGGAGGATGCGATGCGCTCTGCCTTTGCCAAGGCCTCCACGGCCTTTCTCATCTGCTCGCGGTCAAGCACCTTGGCGGTTTCCAGAATGGACTCTGCCTCGATCTTGAAAGCGTCAAATGCCTGGTTCAGTGCGTTTTCCATCATTTGCCGTGTACCTCATCCCAGGTCTTGCGAAGTGCCCACAGCATCTCCTCAGCAGCTGCCTCGGGATCTGCGGCTTTCATCACGCCGCTGGTGCAGCCGGTGGCCTGTGCGCCGGCACGGATCACGTTTGCCACGTCGTCGGGACCGGAAATGCCGGCACCTTGAAGCACCATGATGTCGGGGTTGATCTTGCGAACGGCCTCGATGGTGTCACGAACGTAGCCCATATCGCTGGCAACGCCGGTACCGATCAGCTCGGTGGGCTCAGCCACGATGAGGTTGGGGGCAAGCTCTGCGATCTGGCGGATTTCCTCTACGCTGTCAGCGCAGACGATGGTGGCAAGACCGACCTCGTCAGCACGGGCGATGGTTGCCTTGATCTCTTCCAGAGTCAGCTTCTTCTCGGCGTGGTTCAGCATAACGCCAACGGCGCCTGCCTCCTTCACGGACTCGGGAAGTACAGAGCCAAGACCGCGGCCGGGGGTGAGAGCATCCATGTGCTGTGCGTAGATGTGCACGCGCTCGGTGTTCTGTGCCAGCAGGCGGATGTCTGCGTACTGGGGGGTGATGATCACGTCAAGGTCATACTTTTCTGCGATCTTGTCTACTGCTTTTGCGAGCTTCAACATTCTCTCGCCCCACATAAAGCACTTGGGGCCGATCTCGAAGTACGGAGCTCTGATCTTGTAATTCTTGTACATATCTATCTCCTTGGGAAATAAAATTTGTTTACACGTTGAGAGTGGCGTCGGTGCGCTCGTAGCGCGCGTACGCCTCGGTGTAGTCGTTGCCGGCGGGGGCGTAGGTGCCCTTGGTCTTGACTACGGCCTTTGCGGCCTCTGCGATGGAGGGATACAGGCCAATACCTACGGCTGCGAAGATCGCACAGCCAAGGCACGCGGTCTCACCCTCTGCAAGGCCTTGCAGCGTTCTGCCCGTTACGTCTGCCTTGATCTGCGCCCAAAGGGGGCTGGCAGCGCCGCCGCCCGTGATGCGGATCTCGTTCACCTTCTCCGCACCCACGTAAGAGAGGTTCTGCTTCAAGGTGTAGGCAACCGCCTCCATAATAGCGCGGGCAAAATGCGCGCGGGTGTGGGAAAGCGTTACGCCTGTGAAAGACGCGGTGGCGTTCGGGTTATACTTGGGCATTGTCGAGCCGCAGAAGTAGGGGAGCATCGTCAGTCCCTCGCAGCCAGCGGGAACCCTTGCTGCCAGCTCGTCCAGCTCGCGGAAGGAATAATTCTCTGCAAAGTTGTTGCGGAACCATTTCAGTGCCATGCCTGCGGTCGAGGACCAAAGGATCAGGCAGTACTTGCCGTTGATGGCGTGCAGGTGGCAGGGAATGATGCTGTCGGGGTTGTAGGGGGGCATCTTGTCGGTCATCACGCAGATGGCCATGATGGTGCCCGTCATCTCGCTGATCAGCGTTTCGTCGGTCACGCCGCAGCCGATGGTGCCTGCGATCTGGTCAAGCGCACCGCTGACCACTGCAATGTCGCCGCACTTGCCCACTACGCTTGCGCTGGGGGCGATGCGGGGGAGCTGCTTTTCGGTGATGCCGATGAAGTCCAGCATCTCCTTCCACCAGACGTTCTTGGTGACGTCCATGTAGATGGTAGAGGACTGAATGGTGGGCTCGGTCACGAACTCGCCGCACAGGTTATACAGCACCCAATCCTCCAACATGAAGATCTTTTCCGTCTTCTGGAAGATCTCGGGTTTGTTGTTTTTGAACCAGAGCAGCTTGGAGGCAGGCCAGCCGGCGGTGATCTCGGGCTGACCCGTGATCTCGTATACCAGCTTGTTGCCAAACTTTTCCTTGATGGCCTCGGCCTCGGCTACGGCGCGGTTGTCAAGCCAGACCACGGCGGGGCAAAGGGGCTTGCCGTCCTTGTCGGTCAGGATCAGCGTTTCGCCCTGCGTATCCACGGAAAGGGCGTCGATCTTGCCGCACTCGGCTTCCAGCTCGGCGATCACGCGGCGGCACATCGCGATGTACTCGTCGGCGTTGAACTCGATAAATCCGGTTTCTGCATCGGTGTCCAGCGTGTAGTCCACAGAGCGGACTGCCAGGCGCTTGCCGGCGCCGTCAAATACGGCTGCCTTCAAGGAGGTGGTGCCGATGTCAATGCCGAGGAATTTATAGCTTTCGGGTGTTTTCATGGTGAAAAACCCCTCCTTTTTTACTTAAATTATGTCGGACGGGTAAATTATACCATATTTTTATTATTAAGTCAAGCGAAAACGCAGTTTTTGTGCGAAATTCTCGGCGTTTTTCCGGCTTTTCGGCAAAATGCAAAAAACGAGGCGCTCCGCGGGGGAAGCGCCTCGTTTTTTTATACCGTTTTCAGACTTTTTCTTTGGGTTTTCGCTTGACGGGAGAAGGAAGATCGGAGAACAGCACCGCCGCCAGGATCAATCCCGCGCCGATGATCAGGTTGTAGGTCAGTTTATCCTGGCCGAGCGCTACGGATGCGATGGCGGAAATGACGGCTGCGAAAGGGCTGGCAATGGCGACTACGGTGGGATCCGTATGCACGGTTGCCATGTTTTTCAGCATCCAGCAAAGGCCGATGGAAACAAGACCGAACAGGGCAAGCAGGGTCAGAAGCTTGAAATCGAAGGTGAAGTGGATCGCTTCTGCGGGGGCTCCGTTCAGCATCAGGGAGTTCAGTGCGAACGTGCTGACGAGAGAGATCAAAAAGTAAACGCCCATATGAACGACCATATAAAGGGACATATCCAAGCCCTTGGCGTAGACACCTGTCAGCGCGATGCACGCACCGAAGAGCAAGCCCGCCATTCCGCAAAGCAGGTCGCCGAAGGCCAGCGAAACGCCGCCTGCCGTGCCGACGCCGCAAAGGATGAAGCAACCACCCACGCAAAGCACCGTTGCAACGATCTGGGGGAGCGTGGGACGCTTTTTGATCAGAAGGAACAGTGCGATCGGCACCACCGCACAGGAAAGATG
>JAZQWF010000073.1:0-16336 GCA_045632185.1 Eubacteriales bacterium | reverse complement strand
TTGAAAAGGGTTCCAAGGGCGCCAACTGCGAGCAGATGCAGGATCCCGCCAAAGCCAAAGGACTTGTAAAGCGCGATATCGTGCGCGTGATCACACCCGGTACGCTGATCGAGCCTGGTATGCTTTCCGAGCAACGCAATAACTATGTCTGCGCCCTGTGTCTTGGCGACGCGGGCGTAGGACTTTGCTTTGCCGACGTTTCCACGGCAGAGGTGTACGCTACCGTGCTGACGGGGGATAACGTAGAGGCAAGATTGCAAAGCGAGCTTGGCACCTATCTGCCAAGTGAGGTCGTGACCGATCTGCCGCGTAGCGAATTCCCGCAGCTTGCCGAATTCATCACCGATCGTATCGGTGCGATGCTGACCGATGCCCAAGGGCATCGTTTCACTTACGCGGACGCGTGTGCGCGCGCACAGGCGCAGTTCACCAACCTGCCCGAGGGCTTTGAGCGCGACAGCGCCATGGCCAGCGCCGTCGGTGCTTTGGTGGACTATATTGCCGAGATGCAGCGCGGTGACGCCGCCTATATTCACGAGCTTACAGTGTATTCCGACGGACAGTATCTGGATATGGATCTGAACACCCGCCGCAATTTGGAGCTTTGCGAAACGATGCGCAGCAAGGAAAAGAAGGGAACGCTGCTTTGGGTGCTGGATCGCACCCGCACCTCTCCCGGTGCAAGACTTTTGCGTGCCTGGATCGAGCATCCGCTGCTTTCCACGCAGGAGATCGCACGCCGTCAGGGTGCCGTAGAGGAGCTTTGCGGCAGCTTTATGCTGCGCGGCGAGCTTGGAGAGGCCCTCTCGCACGTGCTGGACTTGGAAAGATTGATCACCCGTATCGTATACGGCTCTGCCAACGCCAAGGATTTGCGTGCCGTGGCCGCTACCGCTGCGGTGCTGCCCGAGGTGCGTCGCCTGCTTTCCACTTGCGAGGACGCCGAGCTTTCCCGCATTTTCACGGAGCTTGACGATCTTGCCGATCTGCGCGAGCTGATCGAAAATGCCATTGCCGAGGATCCGCCCTTCGTATTGCGCGAGGGCAAGCTGATCCGCGAGGGATACAACGCCGATGTGGATTATCTGCGCTCGGTGCAGACCGACGGCAAATCCTGGCTGGAAAGAGTTGCCGCCGAGGAGCGGGAAAAGACGGGCATTCGCACCTTGAAGGTTGCGTACAACAAGGTGTTCGGCTATTATATCGAGGTGTCCAAATCCTTTGTGGATCAGGTGCCCGACTATTACATCAGAAAACAGACGCTTACCAATGGCGAGCGTTATATCACCGAGGAATTGAAGGACATGGAGTCCACCATTCTCGGTGCCACGGATAAGCTTTACTCGCTGGAATACGAGCTGTTCCAGGAGATCCGCGGCCGCGTGGCCGCAGAGGGGGAGCGCATTCAGCGCGTGGCCAATCGCCTTGCTGAGCTTGACGCGTATCTCTCGCTTGCCGACGTGGCGGCAAAGAACCACTACGTCCGTCCCGAGGTAGATAACAGCGATGTGATCCAGGTCCGCGACGGTCGCCATCCCGTGGTCGAGCAGTTCGTGAAGGACAGCTATTTCGTTCCCAACGACACGATGCTGGACACGGGCGCAAACCGCACGATGCTGATCACCGGCCCCAATATGGCGGGCAAATCCACCTATATGCGTCAGGTCGCGCTGATCGTGCTGATGGCGCAGATCGGCTCCTTCGTTCCCGCCGCTGAGGCGCGCGTGGGCGTGGTGGATAAGCTCTTCACCCGTGTGGGAGCTTCGGACGATCTGGCCTCCGGTCAATCCACCTTTATGCTGGAAATGAACGAGGTCGCTTACATTCTGCGCAACGCCACGCGCCGCTCTCTGATCATTTATGACGAGGTCGGACGCGGCACCAGCACCTTTGACGGTATGAGCATTGCACGCGCCATCGTGGAATATACCACGGGCCGCAAGATCGGCGCAAAGACGTTGTTTGCAACCCACTATCACGAGCTGACCTCGCTGGAAGAGGAGCTGCCCGGTGTAGTGAACTACAATATCGCCGCCAAGAAGCGCGGGGACGGCATCACCTTCCTTCGCAAGATCGTGCGTGGCTCGACTGACGATAGCTACGGCATCGAGGTGGCCAAGCTTGCGGGACTTCCCAACGAGGTCATCAAGCGCGCCAAGGAGGTGCTTGCCTCGGTAGAAAGCACCGCCAAGGCGCTGCAAGCCCCCACGGCTAAAAAAGAGGAGAAGCCGGACGACGGTATGATCTCCTTTGATGATTGCATCAACGAGCAGGTGATCGACGAGCTTCGCGCCGTGGATCTGAATACGCTTTCTCCCTACGAGGCGATGAGCTTCTTGTTCTCGCTGAAAAAGAGATTGCAGTAAGGAGAGAATTTATGGCAAAAATAAACGTTCTTTCCTTTGCCGTTGCTAACCTGATCGCAGCGGGCGAGGTCGTTGACCGTCCCGCCTCCGTGATCAAGGAGCTGATGGAAAACTCCATTGACGCGGGCGCCAAGCACATTACCGTGGAAATTCAGCACGGCGGCGTGACCTTTATGCGCGTAGCAGATGACGGCTGCGGCATTGATCCCGAGGATCTGCCCGTGGCCATTCGCCGCCACGCAACCAGTAAGATCAAGGAGGCCGACGATCTGGACGGCATTTTGACGCTGGGCTTTCGTGGCGAGGCGCTGGCCGCCATTGCAGCGGTGTCCGATCTGCGCATCATCACGCGCACCAAGGACGCAGAGTACGGCAGTATGCTGATCTCCTCTGCGGGTGAGGTCAAGGATATCGTAGAGCAAGGCGCACCCGTCGGTACCACGGTTATCGTGGAAAATCTTTTTGCAAACGTGCCTGCGCGCCGAAAATTCCTCAAAAAGGACGTGGCGGAAACCACGGCGGTCAGCACCTACGTGGAAAAGATCGCGCTCTCGCATCCCGAGATCGCCATTCGCCTTATCGTAGACGGCACACAGCGCCTGGACACGGCAGGGGACGGCACGCTGGAAAGCGCGATGTATGCGGTGTTCGGCCGTGACTTCGTCAAGAAGATGATCCCTGTGAGAAGCGTGGCAAGCGACGCGATCGCGGTGGACGGCTATATCTGCCGCCCCGATAACGCCCGCCCCAAGCGCAATTATCAGAACTTTTTTATCAACGGACGTTATATCAACTCGCGCACGGCAAGCGCCGCGTTGGAGCAGGCGTATACCTCCTTCATTGCACCCGAAAAATTCCCGTGCTGCGTGTTGAATATCAAAATTGCTCCCGAGGCGGTGGACGTGAACGTGCATCCCGCCAAATTAGAGGTCAAATTCTCCAACGAAAAGCCCGTATTTGAGGCGGTGTACTACACCGTACGTGCCGCGTTGGAGGCAAACGTTTCCCGCCCCGATATGAATTTGGGCAGAGGCGCTTCCGTGCCGCATCCCGTTCACGCATTCGTGCCTGTCGAGCAGGGAAGGGCAGAGCAGACCACCATTGATACCAAGGTGGTGCAGCCGCCCGTTAAGCCCTTTGAGCGCATTACTGCCGCGGAATATACCGACAGAATGCGCGGTTACGCCGCAAATGCGCCCACGCCCTACACGCGCGTGGAAGCACCGCGTGCCGAGCCCATTCCGATGCCCAATCTGGAACGTGCCGCCTCAGCAGTAGCACCGAAAAATCCGATCAGCGCCGCCGCGATGGAACGCGTGGCAAAGGCACAGGAGGAAACGGTGCAGGCACCTGCTTGCGTACCGAGCGCTCCTGCTATGCCCGCCGCGCCCGCGCCCGTGCGCGTTACCGAGCCAACGCCCGTGCCTGAGGTCGTAACGGTTGAGCCCTGGCGTATCATCGGCGAGGCCTTCCATTGTTATGTGATCGTAGAGCAGGGGGATAAGCTGCTGCTTATCGACAAGCACGCCGCACACGAGCGCGTACTGTTTGAAAATCTGAAAAAGAAGCTGAAAGAGCACAAGTCTGCCTCGCAGATGATGATGATCCCCATCGAGCTTTCGCTTTCCGCCGCCGATATCGCTACGTTGGAGGAATACCGCACCGAGCTTGAAAGGATCGGCTTTGGATTTTCCGCGCACGGCAACACGGCGTTAGTAAGCGAGATCCCCGCCGAGCTTTCCGCCGCAGCTGCCACCGCGTTCCTTGGTACGCTTGCCGCAGACCTTGGAAACGGTACGGCGGACGTGACGCTGGCGCGCGATCTGCTGTTTGAAAAGGCGCTGTATCAGGCCGCCTGCAAGGCAGCGATCAAGGGGGGCAGAGAATATCCCCCCGAATATATCGAGGAGCTTGTCAAAAAGCTTTTTGAAATTCCCGACATCACGGTATGCCCGCACGGCAGACCCGTGGCAATGACGCTTTCCCACGCAAATATCGACCGTCAGTTCAGACGTTCGTAAAATTTCGTAAAATAAAAATGTGCCGAGCTGTACTCTCGGTCGCGAAAGGATTTCTATGTCTAATTTTGAATTAAAGGCCAAGGACGGGCGCGCACGCCGCGGTGTGCTGCATACCGTTCACGGTGACATTCAAACGCCCGTGTTTATGAACGTGGGCACCTGTGCCGCCATCAAGGGCGGTGTATCTACGGTAGAGTTGGAGCAGATCAACTGTCAGGTTGAGCTTTCCAATACCTATCACCTGCACGTGCGTCCGGGTGACGCACTGATCCGCGACATGGGCGGTCTTCACAAGTTTATGAACTGGAAGCGCCCCATTCTGACCGATAGCGGCGGATTTCAGGTATTCTCGCTTTCCTCGCTGCGTAAAATTACCGAGGAGGGCGTGCATTTCGCCTCCCACGTAGACGGTAAGCGCATTTTCATGGGCCCCGAGGAGAGCATGCAGATCCAATCCAATCTTGCCTCTACCATTGCGATGGCGTTTGACGAGTGCGTGGAGAACCCCGCACCCTACGATTACGTGAAAAAGTCGATCGAGCGTACCTACCGCTGGCTGGTGCGCTGCAAAGAGGAAATGGCACGTCTGAACGCGCTCCCCGACACCATCAACAAGCACCAGATGCTGTTTGGCATCAATCAGGGCGGCACTTACGAGGATCTGCGTGTGCAGCACATGAAGCAGATCGCAGAGCTGGATCTTGACGGCTACGCCATCGGCGGTCTTGCCGTGGGCGAGGCCACCGACGAGATGTACCGCATCATTGACGTGGTAGAGCCGCACATGCCCGAGCATAAGCCCCGCTATCTGATGGGTGTAGGCACTCCCTGCAACATTTTGGAGGCAGTGCATCGCGGCATTGACTTTTTCGACTGCGTGATGCCTTCCCGCAATGCCCGCCACGGCAGCCTTTTCACCTGGCACGGCAAGATCACGCTGATGAACGAAAAATACGCACGTGACGAGCGTCCGATCGATCCCACCTGCCAGTGCCCGACCTGCCGCAATTACTCGCGCTCCTACCTGCGCCATTTGCTCAAAGCAAAGGAGTCGCTCGGTATGCGCCTGGCGGTCACGCACAACCTGTATTTCTACAACGATCTGACGCAAAAGATCCGCGACGCGCTGGACGGTGGCTATTTTGAAAGCTTCTACCAGAAGTATCGCACCATTCTTGGCGAGCGTCTTAGCGATTGAGAATAACGAGGGGAGAGAAAGGGGAAAATATTTCCCACACTTCCCAAGTAAGGAGATAAATTTATGATAACAAAAGCGATGATAGAGGAATTGCTTGGCATCGCGGTTTCCACGGGGGCTGACTTTGCGGAGATCTTTGCCGAGCAGGAGCGCTCTTATCAGTTGCAGCTTGTAGATGGCAGGATCGATGCCGTCAAGGATCTTTTGATCTGCGGTGTCGGCATTCGCGCCTTCTGCGGCACGAATACCTACTATGCCTCTACCTGCGATATGAGCCGCGAGGGGCTTTTGCAGTGCGCTGCCGCTGTGGCAGGCGCTGTGGGAGATGGCAAGCAGGGTATTCAGATCCCCGCGCTTGTAAAGACCGCCGTGCCCGCAGATCAGATCCTGCGCGATCCTGCCGGTGTTGCTGCGGCAATCAAGGCAGATCTTCTGCGTGAGGCATGCGATGCCGCGCGAAATGTAAGCGACAAGATCTCGCAGGTGCAGGGCACTTATATGGACGTTAACCGTCACTTTATGGTGGCGAATACAGAGGGACTGCTTGCCGATGATCGCAAGGTGCGTACGCGCCTTGTTGTCAACGCTGTGGCGAGCGAGGCGGGGCAAAATCAGTCCGGCTTCTACGGTCCCGGCGCCGGAAAGGGCATTGAGCTGTTTGCAAGCATTTCCCCCGCGGAAATCGGAAAAACGGCGGCAGAGCAGGCGCTTGTCAACCTGCGCGCGGACTACTGTCCCGCAGGCAAGATGACGGTTGCCATTGAAAACGGCTTCGGCGGTGTCATCTTCCACGAGGCGTGCGGACACTCTTTGGAGGCAACCTCCGTGGGCATCGGTGCATCTGAAATGGCAGGCAAGCTGGGTCAGCAGATCGCAAACGAAAAGGTAACTGCGATCGACGACGGTACGATCCCCGGTGCTTGGGGCTCGTTCGGCATTGATGACGAGGGTAACCCCGCAAAACGCAACGTGCTGATCGAAAACGGCATTTTGAAAAGCTATATGGTCGACCGCCTCGGCTCCCGCCGTATGGGTATGCCGATGACGGGCAATGGCCGCCGTGAAAATTACACCTATGAGCCGACCTCCCGTATGACGAATACCTTTATCGCCAACGGCCCGGATAAAAACGAGGATATCATTGCATCGATGGAATACGGCCTTTACGCCAAGGCAATGGGCGGCGGTTCTGTAAATCCCTTGACGGGCGAGTTTAACTTCTCTGTAAAAGAGGGCTATATCGTGCGCAACGGCAAGATCTGCGAGCCCGTGCGCGGTGCCTCTCTCATCGGTACGGGCGCCCAGATCCTGATGGATATCGATATGGTCGGTCAGAATATGGCAACGGGACAGGGCGTATGCGGCTCGTCAAGCGGCAGCGTGCCCACCGATGTGGGTCAGCCCCTTATTCGTGTGAAAAGTATGACGGTAGGAGGCAGATCATGAAATTTCAGCAGATAAAAGAAATTTTGTTTCAGGCCGCGCAAAACGCAGGCCTTGCCGAATACGATGTGTATTACCGTATGACCGAAGAGCAGAGCGCTGAGGCGGTGAATAACCAGCCGAATTCCTGCTCTGCGGGCACGGCGGGCGGACTTTGCTTCCGTTGTGCCGTGGGGGGCAAGCTTGGCTCTGCCTCCACGCAATCCTTGGCAGAAAAGGATCTTGTTGAGCTGGTCGCACATGCCGTAGCCAATGCCGCCGTGATCGAAAGTGCAGAAGCACCGATCTTTTATGAGGGCGCACCTGCAAGCGCGTACCGTACGCTTGCAAGCGAGCTGCCCGCATTTCCCGGCGTTGCCGAGCTGCGCCGCGTGACGATGGAGCTGCAAGCGCAGATGTATGCGGCAAGCGATATGATGACGGACGGTACCTGCTCCGCGGCAGGCGCATCGCGCGTCAGCATCGCTTATGCCAACTCCAAGGGCGTGGAGCTGTCGCATTCCTTCGGAACGGTCACGACCTACGTTGAGCCCGTTATCCACGATGGAAAAGAGCCCTCCTATGGCTCTGCGATGGCGCAGACGCTTGCAACGGATACCGATATCGTGAAAACCGCCACCGACGAGGCGATCGCCCGTCTTGGTGCCACCGCCGTGAAAACGGGGAAATACGACGTGATCTTTGACCGCCGCCGCGTGCGCTCCTTGCTTGGCGCGTATAGCAGTATTTTCAGCGGTAAGGCGGCCTTGCAGGGGCTTTCACTGCTGAAAGGCAAGGAGGGCGAGCAGATCGCCGCCGAAAAGCTTACGCTTGTGGACGATCCCTTCTATGCGGAAAATCCCGCAAAGTGCGCATTTGACGCCGAGGGCGTTCCCACCAAGGAAAAGACACTGATCGAGCGCGGTGTGCTGAAAACACTGCTTTACGACCTCTCCAACGCCAGAAAAGCGGGCGTGGAAACCACGGGTAACGCCGCACGCGGCTATGCCGATCCTGTTTCCGTAGCGCCTTATTGCTTGCGCATTGAGGCGGGCAAGGAAACGCGCGAGGAGATGATCGCCCGTATGGGTGACGGTCTTTACGTGACCGAGATGAAGGGTCTGCACGCAGGCGCAAACGCCGTAACGGGCGACTTTTCCATCGAGAGCGCCGGCTTCCTTGTGGAAAACGGCAAGCTGACGCGCCCCGTGCACAGCTTCACTGTGGCAGGTAACTTCTTTGAACTGCTGAAAGCCATCGACGGCGTGGCAAGTAACGTGGAAATGGGAGCGCCCGCAAGATCTGCGATCGCCGCCCCCGATATTCTTGTGCGCGGACTTTCCGTGGCGGGAGAATAATTCTTCGCCCCCCCTTGATTTGTGTGGAAAAAAGTAATATAATAAATTGTTATCTGAATAAAAAAGAGGATCATTATGCTGACGATTAAGAAACAAATTGCAGCCGCCCTTGCAGGCGGTATCGCCGCGCTCGGCGCGCCTGACGCACTTTCCGAGAACGATCTTGCCCTGATGCTGGAATATCCGCCCGATGACACGATGGGCGATCTGGCGCTGCCTTGCTTCAAGCTTTCCCGCGCCCTTCGCAAAGCTCCCGTGCAGATCGCGGCAGCGCTGTGCGAGTGCCTTGCAGGTCTTGATTGCGTGGAAAAGGCAGAGGCCGTGAACGGCTACCTCAACATCACCGTATCCAATCAGTATTTGTTGGACGGCGTGATGGGTGAGATCTTTGAAAAGAACACCCGCTACGGCGGCAGCGAGCAGGGGAAGGGCAAGACCGTGGTGCTGGACTACTCCTCGCCCAACGTGGCAAAGCCCTTCCACATCGGCCATCTTGGTACGACCGTGATCGGTCACTCCCTGAAAAAGCTGCACGAGTTCGTGGGCTACGACTGCGTAGGCATCAACTACCTGGGCGACTGGGGTACGCAGTTCGGTAAGCTGATCGTGGCTTACAAAAAATGGGGCAATAAAGAGCAGATCGTTGAGGGAGGCATTGACAAGCTTGTCGAGCTTTACGTACGCATCAACAACGCCATTTCCGGTAACGAGGAGCAGGGTATTCCCGCCGATCCCGCGCTTGGTGACGAGGCGCGCGCCGAATTCCATAAATTGGAGCTTGGCGATGAGGAAAATCTGGCGCTTTGGAAATGGTTTATCGAGATCAGCTTGGAGGAGTACGAAAAGACCTACAAGCAGCTCGGCATTCAATTTGACAGCTATAAGGGCGAGAGCTTTTATACCGATAAAATGCCCGCACAGGTGCAGAAGCTGCGCGATATGGGGCTTTTGAAGATCGACGACGGCGCTTCCATCGTGGACTTGGCGGATTACAATATGCCTCCTTGCCTGATTTTGAAGCGTGACGGCTCTACGCTGTATCCTACGCGCGATATCGCCGCCGCTGTGTACCGCAAGAACGAGTATAGCTTCGATAAGGCCATCTACGTGACCTCCGCGGGCCAGAGCCTGCACTTTGCTCAGTGGTTCAAGGTCGTGGAGATGATGGGCTACGATTGGCACGATCAGCTTGTGCACGTGCCCTACGGCACCGTAAGCATCAATGGTGCAAAGCTTGCCACCAGAACGGGCAACGTCGTGCTGCTCAAGGACTTGTTCAAGGCCGCGATCGAGGAGGTCAGCGCCATTATGAACGAGAAGAATCCCAATCTGGAAAACAAGGCGGAGATCGCCGAGGCCGTTGGTGTTGGCGCGATTGTGTTCTACTATCTGTCTAACAGCCGCATCAAGGATATCAACTTCGTGATGGAGGACGCCCTGAACTTTGACGGTAATACCGGTCCTTACGTGCAGTACACCTATGCGCGTACCTGCTCCGTGCTGCGCCGCGCAGGCGAACAGACGGGTGAGATGAAGATCACCGAAAAGGACGAGGCCGCCCTTTTGAAGGTGCTTGCTAAGTTCCCTGAGCGCGTACAGAGCGCGATTGCGGACTACGAGCCCTCGATCATCACCAGATACATTCTGGACGTGGCGGCTGCATTCAACCGCTTCTATCATAACTGCCCCATTCTCAATGCTGAGAATGAGAGCGTGCGCGCAACGCGCGTAGCGATCACGAAGGCCGCCAATGTCGTGCTTGGCAACGCTTTCCCGTTGATCTGCCTGAAAACCATGGAAAAAATTTAAGGAGAATAAAAGTATGTCCGGACATAGCAAATGGGCTAATATCAAGCACAAAAAAGAAAAGACCGACGCGCAAAAGGCGAAGGTATTTACCAAGATCGGCAAGGAGATCGCCGTAGCCGTTAAAGCGGGCGGCGGCGATCCCACCTCTAACTCCAAGCTTCGCGACCTTATTCAGAAGGCGAAGTCCAATAACGTGCCCAACGATAACATCGACCGTATCATCAAGAAGGCGATGGGCGCCACGAACGAGGAGTACGAGGAGATTACTTACGAGGGCTACGGCCCCGGCGGCGTTGCCGTGATCGTAGAAACCACCACCGACAACCGCAACCGTACCGCAGGCAACGTGCGCTCCTACTTCAACAAGTACCACGGCAATATGGGCACCTCCGGCTGCGTGTCCTTCCTGTTTGAGGACAAGGGCGTGATCATCGTGAACAACGAGGACGGTGACATCGAGGAGGATAAGCTGATGGAAACCGCGCTGGAAAGCGGCGCAGAGGATTTTGCCGCAGGCGAGGGCGTGTTTGAGATCTACACCGTTGTAGAGGATCTTTACGCCGTCAAGGAGGCATTGGAGGCCGCCGGCTATCCTATTCTCTCTGCTGAGAAGGACAAGATCGCTTCCACCTCCGTGACCCTGACCGAAGCAGACGACCTCAAATTCATGGGTCTTCTGATTGAGGTGTTGGAAGAGGACGACGACGTGATGAACGTCTACCATAACTGGGAAAACTGCGACTGATACGGCTATGACCAGAATTATTATCGTGCGCCACGGGGAAAGCGAGACCAATAAGCTCGGTATCCTTGTGGGGCATGGCGATTTTTCGCTGACTGCGCTGGGCCTTGAACAGGCAGAGCAGACCGCAAAGGCGCTGGAAAACGAGCAAATTGACGCGGTATATTCCAGTGATCTTATGCGCGCAATGCAAACAGCTGCACCGCATGCAAAGCGCCGCGGGTTGGAAGTTATCCCCGTAGAGGGACTGCGTGAGACTTACTGTGGCGTTTGGGAAGGCCGTCGTTTTGCAGATCTTCAAGAAAACGAGACAGAGCAATACGTTGGCGGCTTCCGCGAGAGGTTCATGACCTTTGCTTTCCCAGGCGGCGAGACTGTTCCCGAAAGCGGCGAGCGCTTTTTGCGCGCCACTGAGCAGATCGCAAGGGAAAACGAGGGCAAGACCGTGCTGATCGCCTCTCACGGCGGTGTGATCCGCGTGTTCTGGGCGATGATCTGCGGCGAGGAGCTGGAAACGTCCAGCGACAAGATCCCGTTCCCGACCAACGCCTCCTATTCCGTGGCGTATTTCGATGGGGAGCGCATCCGTCCGCACGCATATTCCTGCGACGAGCATATCACCACCGTCACAAACGTGAAGCAATAAGTAAAAAGAGGGCTTTTGCATTTTGCGAAAGTCCTCTTTTTGTTATACAAAAAATTAAATTGGAAATTGAAAAAAGCGGGGAAGTATGCTATAATGAACGCAAAGAAGAAAAAAGGGGGGATGGCGGATGCGATCCTTTGATACAAGCGCATATCTGGCACATTTTAAAGCGGAATTGCAGGACAATTTGCTCTCCTTTTGGATGCCGCGTTGCCTCGACAAGGAAAACGGCGGATATCTGAACTGTTTTTGTAATGACGGATCTCGTCTTGCCTCCACGGATAAGTACACTTGGTCGCAAGGGCGCTTCCTTTGGATCTTCTCAAAGCTGGCAACGGCAAGCACCGATCTTTTCGATGTGGCGCAACGCGCACAATTCCTGCAATACGCCAAAAACGGACGTGATTTTTTGAAAAAGCACGTACTGATCGCCAAGAATGACCTGCGTTGCGTGTTCCTTATGCAAAGGGACGGCGCGCCGAAGCGCGTGGGGGATTTTGAGGAATTGGATATGAGCATCTTTGCGGATTGCTTTGTCGTGATGGGCTTTGCCGCATACGCTGTCGCAACGGGAGATACGGAAAGCTGGGAGTTCGCAAAGGCGCTTGGCAACTCGGTTTGGGAGCGTTACCAAAGCGGGAATTATCGCACGCTGCCGTATCCGCTCTCTCCCCAATATATGGCGCATTCCAAGCCGATGATCTTAACAAACGTCTGCTGCGAGCTTTACAAGGCGGCACAAAAATTTGATCCCGCAGAGGCGCAGGTGCAGAAATTGCGCATTTCAAAATGCCATAGCGAGGTGTTTGAGATCTTTGCGGACGAAAACGATCTGATACACGAATTCAAGCCCGCAAACGGCGATTTTTCAAAGGATCTTTTCTGTCAGCACATCAATCCCGGCCACGTGATCGAGGATCTGTGGTTCCAGTTGGAGGCAGCTGAGATATTGGGCGATTTTTGTAATGTAGAGCGCATTTGCCGTATCGCAAAGCAAACCTTGAAAACGGGTTGGGACGAAAAATACGGCGGTTTTTACCACTTTGTCAAGGTGAGCGGCGAGGAGGGCATGGAGGGCGACCTCGGCGATGCCGCCGATGAGCCGCAGATGCAGCTGGTGCTGGACGATTGGGGCAGTAAGCTGTGGTGGGTACATTCCGAGGCGCTGTATACCACGCTTTTACTTTTCGACCGCACAGGGGATACGGATTTTCTTGAATGGTTTGGAAGGGTGTTCAACTACGTTTTCGCCACCTTTCCCAACCCCGATAAAAGCGTGGGCGAGTGGATCCAGATCCGCACACGCGAGGGAGGACCGCAGGAAAAGGTGGTCGCATTGCCCGTCAAGGATCCTTACCATATCATCAGAAACGTCATTTTGATTATCGAGCTGCTGGAAAAACGCAGGGAAAGAGAGAATTTGCGATGAAAAAAAGCTTACTTGCCAAATTTCGCCAAACCTTTGAGCAGGCCTTTGTGCCGATTTTTGTAAAGGACGAATTTGATACCGAAATTCTGCTTGCGGGTTGCGAGCTGGCGGGTGTTTCCGTAATCGAATATACCTTGCGCCGCCCCGATGCGCACAAGGTGATCCCGACGCTCAAAAATCGTTATCCCGACAAGGTCGTATACGTGGGCAGCACGCTGGATTGTGATGCGATCGTCGCGCAGATGCGCGAAAAGCATCCTCAGCTGCTGACCATCAGCGAGCTTGCGCCCTTTGTGGACGGATTTGTGTCGATGCTGCCGTATTCGAACGAAACCTTGGAAAAATACCGTGAAACACACCTGATGATTCCTACCGCAGAAACAAGCGGCGAGGCGCTTCGCCAAATGTCGCACGGCGCTACGGTCATCAAGGTGTGCGGCCCGGATTTCTCCTTTTCCAAAAAGCTGCATGCCGCTCCCACCTTCAACTACTGCCCGACATTTATCACGGGCGGTGTCAACGAAGGGCGTATGGAGGAGGCCTACTGCGCGGGGAATATTCTCACCGCTGCGGGCTTTGATCTGATCCTCAAAGGCGAGGATCCCACGGCGATTACCCCCGAAACGGTAGCGAAAAAGCTGAACGTCTACCTTTCTGCCGCCAAGAGTGCTCGCGAACGAGTGATGCCGTGGACGAAGGGGAGTGAGAAGCTTACGGACGAGGAATTTCTTTCCGTTTTTCCGCATTTTTGCAGCGTAAAGGGAGTATAAAATGAAGATCAAGGGTGCTATTTTTGATTGTGACGGAACACTGGTCGACTCGCTCGGCTTTTGGAGCATTTTTTACGAAATGCTGGGCGAGCGATACTTTAACGATAAAAAATTCTGGCCAAGACCCGAGGACGATCACGCTATGCGCACACAGAACACCGAATTTCTCGGGCGTACATTGCACACCAAATATGGCGCGGGAGAAAGCGCCGAGGAGATCCGCGATTGGTTTTACGACCGCTTTGGCTGGTACTATGACAACGTGGTGCCGTTGAAGCCCGGTGTGCGCGAGCTTTTGGCGTATTGGAAAGCACAGGGCGTAAAAATGTGCGTGGCAACCGCCAGCGAGATCCATATGGTGAAGAAGATATTGGAGCGCCACGGCGTGATGGAATATTTCGAGGATATTATTTCCTGCACCAAGGTGGGCGCAGGAAAGGACAAGCCCGACGTTTTCTTTGCCGCACAGAACTTTCTTGGAACGCCGCGCGAGCAGACCTGGGTCGTGGAGGATTCTGCGCTTGCCGTGGAAACCGCCCAAAAAGCGGGATTTCCCGTGATCGGCATATACGACGAAAACGGCGTTGCCCAAGAGAGAGTTGAGCAGCTTTCCGATGTCTATGTAAAGGAAACCTTTGCCGAATTGATCCCGTAAACAAAAACACCTGCGAAACAAGTTCGCAGGTGTTTTTTTGTTTGTTTTAATTAGCCAAGGCGCTTTTCAAGAGCGGCAAGCTCCTCGTACATCGTAGCGGGAACGCGGTCGCCGACCTGTGCGTAGAACTCCTTGATGTTGGCGATATCTTCCTTCCAGGAAGCAACGTCAACGGAAAGCAGACCCTTAACGGTGTCAAGGGTAACGTCAGCAAGACCCTCAATGTTGATGTCCTCTGCCTTCGGAACGTAACCGATTGCAGTCTCAACAGCGTCAACCTTACCCTCGCAACGAGCAAGGATCCAAAGAAGAACGCGCATGTTGTCGCCGAAGCCGGGCCAGATGAAGTGGCCTTCGTCATCGGTGCGGAACCAGTTTACGTGGAAGATTGCAGGGGGATTGGGGATCTTCTTGCCCATATCAAGCCAGTGCTGGAAGTAGTCGCCCATGTTGTAGCCAACGAAGGGACGCATTGCCATGGGGTCGCGACGAACGACGCCAACGGCACCGGCTGCTGCTGCGGTGGTCTCGGAGGCCATGATGGAGCCAACGAAGGAGCCGTGCTGCCAGCCGAAGGACTGGTAAACCAGAGGAGCGGTCTTTGCGCGACGGCCACCGAATACGATAGCGGACACGGGAACGCCCTTCAAGCTGTTAAACTCAGGAGAGATGCAGGGGCAGTTTGCTGCCAGAGCAGTGAAGCGGGAGTTGGGGTGTGCGCCGCAAGTGGACTTGTCCTTCTTGTCGAACTTGGTGCAGTCCCAAGGATTGCCCTTCCAGTCGATGGCGAAGCCGGGCTGGGGAGGATTGTTGTCAAGGCCTTCCCACCAAACGGTGTTGTCCTTGGTGTTGTGAACAACGTTGGTGAAGATGGTGTCGCGCAGGCAGGTGTGCAGCGCGTTGGGGTTGGACTTCTCGTTGGTACCGGGAGCAACGCCGAAGAAGCCGTTCTCGGGGTTGACAGCCCACAGACGGCCGTCCTCGCCTACGCGCAGCCAAGCGATGTCGTCACCGACACACTCAACCTCGTAGCCCTGCTCTTGCAGGAACTTCGGGGGAATGAGCATTGCAAGGTTGGTCTTACCGCAAGCGGAGGGGAATGCAGCGGTGATGTACTTCTTCTCGCCGTTGGGGTACTTTACGCCGAGGATGAGCATGTGCTCAGCCATCCAGCCCTCTTTACGGCCAAGGTAGGAAGCAATACGAAGTGCAAAGCACTTCTTGCCAAGAAGAACGTTTCCACCGTAACCGGAGTTAACGGACATGATCTCGTTGGTCTCAGGGAAGTGGGTGATGTAGCGGTTCTCAGCGTCGATATCAGCGCGAGCGTGCAGACCCTTGATGTAGTCAGCGCTGTCGCCCAGAGCTTCCAGCACGTTGGTGCCAACGCGGGTCATGATCAGCATGTTCAGAACAACGTAGATAGAGTCGGTCAGCTCGATGCCGTACTTAGCGAAGTCGGAGCCAACAACGCCCATGGAGTAGGGAATGACGTACATGGTACGACCCTTCATGGAACCGGTGTAGAGCTTCTTCAGCTTAGCGTACATTTCGGTGGGATCCATCCAGTTGTTTACGTTGCCTGCATCTTCCTTGGTGGGGGTGCAGATGTAGGTTCTGCCCTCAACACGTGCAACGTCGTTGATAGCGGTGCGGTGCAGGTAGCAGTTAGGAAGAATCTCCTGGTTCAGCTTGATGATCTCGCCGGTGGAGCAAGCCTCAGCTCTGAGAGCCTCTGCCTGTGCCTCGGTGCCGTCGATCCAAACGATCTTGTCGGGCTGGGTCATCTTAGCCATTTCGTCGATCCATGCAAGAACTTTCTTGTTAGTGGTCATTGGGGGTATCTCCTTTTTTTATATTATTTTTTTATTTGCTATTTTCTTAGCCGGGAACAGTCCCATTCCCTGCCATGATACATTA
>JAZQWF010000072.1:0-28666 GCA_045632185.1 Eubacteriales bacterium | reverse complement strand
GCTTCTCGAAAAGCTTGCAGAAAATCTTATAAAATAAGCAGAGGGCACCCAGCGGGTGCCCTCTGCTTATTTGGTTATTAGTACAACTTATACTTCAATCTCAAATTATCCGCTATCATCGCGATAAATTCCGAATTGGTCGGCTTTCCACGATTGTTCTGAATGGTATAGCCGAAGTAGGAGTTGAGCGTATCCACGTCACCTCTGTCCCACGCGACCTCGATGGCGTGGCGAATGGCGCGCTCCACGCGGGACGTGGTGGTCTGGTATTTCTTGGCGACGCTGGGGTAGAGCACCTTGGTCACCGAGTTGATGATGTCGCTATCCTGAATGGTAAGTAAGATGGCAGTGCGCAGATACTGATATCCCTTGATGTGTGCGGGCACACCGATCTGGTGAATGATCTTCGTGACCTGCGTTTCAATGTCCGGCGTGCCGTTTTCCGCCGCGTGCGCGCTCGTTTTGCCGCGCATCTCCAAAAGGCGGCGCAGATGCTCGCACAAGCTGTTCATGTCAAAGGGCTTCATCAAAAACGAGTCCGCGCCCGCGCTCATCGCGTCTGCGATCATCGTCTGATTGGCAACGGGTGCCAGCATCAGAAACAGGGGACGGGGAGCGGGTGCAAAGTCGCTCTCCTTGCATTGGCGCAGCAGCCCAATGCCGTCCAGGCGCGTCAGCAGCAAATTGACCAGTGCCGCATCAAAGTGGCCGTGTTTGAGCTTTCCCAGCGCCTCCTCACCGTTGGTGGCTTCCTCTACGTTATGAAATCCCGCGCGGCGCAATCCCTCGCGCAGGTTGTGGCGTTCTGCCGCGCTTTCCTCGGCAATCAAGATCTTTACGTTCGTGTCCATGGTTGTTCCTCCCAAAATATGGTAATTTTTTCTGCAACACAATACTACCATATTTTACCAGAAATTACAAGACCGAAAAGCATAAAAAATGACACGAAAATGCAAGCACTATTTTGGTAAACTTTACCATTATCTGGAAAATCTCGCGTTTCTTTGACAAAAAATCCCCCGTAGCGCAATTTCTTGCGCTACGGGGGATTGCTTTTTATTCGCCCTTCAAATAGGAAACCTCTTGTGCGGTCAGATGGCGGTATTTGCCGATCTCTACGCCACGGAGCGTGATCTTGCCGATCGCTACGCGCGTCAGGCGTGTGATCGAGAGCCCGACCTCCTCGCACATGCGGCGGATCTGGCGGTTGCGTCCTTCATATAAAGTAAAGGAAAGCACGGCCCTTGTCGTGCCTTGCGTGAGCAGCTTGACCTCGGCAGGGCGGGTGGCATAGCCGTCTAACAGGAAGGAGGCGTTCAGTCTTTCCAGCGCCGCCGCGCTTACGCGGCCGCGTACCGTGACCTCATAGTGCTTGGGGATCTCGTGGCGGGGGTGTGTCAGCTTTTGCGTCAGTGCGCCGTCATCGGTGAGCAAAAGCGCTCCGTCGCTGTCCATATCCAGACGTCCCACGGGGTAGACGCGCACGCCCAGATCCTTCACGATATCCGATACCGTTTGGCGGCCTTTTTCGTCTGAGAGGGTCGTGACGAAGCCGCGCGGCTTGTTTAACAGAATGTAGTGGTGCTTGTTTGTCGTAGGAGCGACGACGCGCCCCTTGTATTCCACCACGTCCGTGTCGGGATCGATCTTCTGGCCGACCTCGGCCACAAGGCCGTTGACCGTAACGGCACCGCGGCGGATCTCCTCCTCGGCGGTACGGCGGGAAAGCACCCCGCAATCGGTGAAATATTTTTGCAGTCTGATGGGTTCCATATCTCTATCCTACTTTTGAAAAAATCTGCTTGATGCGTGCCCAAAGGGAGGGTGGCTTTTCTCGCTCGCACGCGGTAGCTGTAAGTAGCGGAACGCGGGCAATCTCCACACCGTTCAGGCGGTAAATCAGCGTTCCGACCTCTTTTCCCGCGTCAAATCCGCCGAAAAGGAAGCGGGGAAGCTCCGTGATACACTCTACCTCGCTGCCCTTTGGCAAGAGAAGCGAAATCGGCGCCTTTGGAAGAAGCTCTACCGTGGCAAGCTCGCCCCCTACCACGGGCAGGGAAAGCGCGGGCGGTTCGGGGATATAGCGCTCGTATTCGGAAAATCCGAAGCCTAGCAGTGAGGTATGCTCCCGCCAATCGTTCGGGCAGGAGAGCGTGACGCAAACCAAGCGCAGTCCCTCGCGCTCCGCAGCGCTGACAAGGCAACGTCCTGCCGCCTTGGTGTAGCCGGTCTTGACGCCGATCGCCCCCTCAAAGCTGCCAAGCAGGCGGTTGTGGTTTAGAAAAAGACGCGTGGCGTCCGTGCCGTTTTGCTTGACGGTATGCCTTTTTGTGGATACGATCCTTGCGAAACACTCGTTTTTCAGCGCCTGTGCGGTGAGGAGTGCCAGCTCGCGGGCGGTGGTATAATGCGCCTCGTCATGCAGGCCGTGCGGGTTGCAAAAATGCGTATCTGTAAGACCTAACTCCGCCGCCTTTTTGTTCATCAGCGCGGCAAAATCCGCGACCGTGCCCGCCGTTTCCAGCGCAAGCGCCACGGCGGCGTCGTTGGCGGAGGAAAGCAGCAGCGCGTACAGCAGCGTTTCTACCGTGATCTGCTCCCCCGCAAAAAGGTAGACCGAGGAGCCCTCTATGCCGGTGGCCGCAGGGCTTACCGTGACCACGCGGTCAAGCGGCAGGTGATCCAATACGACCAGCGCGGTCATGATCTTTGTGGTGCTTGCCATCGGCAAGCGCGCATCTGCGTTTTGCGCGGCCAACAGCGTGCCGCTGTCAGCGTCCAGCAGGACCATCGCCCTTGCACCGCAAGCGGGAGGCGCAGTCCTTGGCGCAGAGAGCGCGGTGGCGTCTGCTTTGGCGCTGAGTACACTCAGCACCAGCGGGAAAACAAGCAAAAGGCAAAGAAGCGACAAGATACGGCGCATAGCGGCCCTCCCATACGTTTTTTACAACTATATGGGCAAACGGGTGGAGTTATGCGCGATTTTATGCCTCGTCCAGATCAACAATGGCCTCGGCAGCGGCCTCGGCAACATCCTCGATGATCTCGTCCTTGCTCGTCTTATCCTTTTTCAAAATGCGCTTGATGCGGCCGATGATATCGGGCGTTTTTTCAATCAGCGTTGCCACGCGCTCAACGGGATCGGCAGGGCCGTCCTTGGCAACGGGCAGCACCTCCACGGCGCCCTCGGCGTTTACGGCGAGGAAGCACACGGGCTGCACGGAAAGTCCCGTGCCGCCACCGCCGCCGAAGTTCTTTTGCGCGTTCTTGTTCGCAAAATCAAGACCGCCGGAGGCGTAGCCCACGGACACCTTGGAGATCGGAATGATCGTGGTGCCGGAGGGGGTCTGAATGGGGGTGCCCACTACGGTGTTGGCATCTACCATGGCGCGGATGCTTTCCAAAGAGGTGCGGATCATGTCTTGGAGTTTCGTTTGTTCAGCCATAATCAATTTCCTTTCAAAGAGGAGATTTTTTGTTGTTGCTTTTTACGGCGTGCGCTTTTCAGCGCGCGCTTTTTGTTCAGGTAAGTGAAAAGAACGGGAAGGGCGGTTGCCAGGGCACCCCATACGCGCATCGAGAAGACGATGTTTGCCTCGATGTGCGGCTTTTCTGCCAGAAAATCTGCGAAAACCGCTACGTCGGGTGCCTCGGCCGTAAGGTGTGTGACCTGATCAAGACCCGCCAGCAGATAGGATACGCTTTGCGACACCGCGCCGTAGGCAACGGCGGTGGTGGCGGGATCTCCCGTGGCAACGCACACGTGCAGCTTGGCCGCGTGCAGGCGCAGATGCTTGTGCGTGCGGCGGATCAGCACCGCGCAAAGTGCGCGTACCAGCGCCACCTTGTCACGCAGGGTAAGCTTGACGGCGGGATCGGTATCCGTGGGCTTTTTTTGATGCTTGGAGGCCTTTTTTGCTTTTTTTGCGGCCTTCTTCGCCGCTTTTTTTGCCGCTTTTTTCTCGGCTTTTTTGATACGCCTTGGGGAATAATCGCGTGGCTTGATCCGCTTTTTCTTGGGGTAAAGGCGCAGACGCAGGAAAAGAATTTTCAATTCCAGTACGACGCTCTCACCCGCACGAATACAAAAGCGCACACGCAGCGAAAGAAGGAACGCAACGAACAAAAGCACGGCACAAAGGACGATAAGTGGAATGGGCATTGCCGTTCCTCCTTTCCCTTGAATTTTTTAAAGGGGGATCACGCCTCGGTGATCTCTTCCTCCGGGTTTTCGGGGTTGGCGGCCTGCTCTGCCATAGAGATCGAAAGCTGCTCGCCGATCTCGGGATCGGGGAGCATGGCCTCGGTTTCGGGCAGGTCGGCAAGCGTTTTCAGACCGAACACGCGCAGGAATTTGTCGGTGGTGGCGTACAGCACAGGGCGACCGGGGGCGTCCAGACGTCCCGCGGGGGCGATCAGCTCCTTGTCGATCAGGGAGTTTACCGCGTAGTTGCTGTCCACGCCGCGGATCGCGTCAATAAACGCGCGCGTGATGGGCTGGTTGTAGGCAACGATGGCCAGCACCTCCATCGAGGAGTTGGAAAGGTTGCCGCCGCGGCGGATACCCAGTGCCTCGCGTATGTAGGTGCCGTACTGCTCCTTGGTGCAGAATTGGCAGGTATCCTTAAAGCACAGCAGCATGATGCCGCGATTTTCGTTTTCATAGTGCTTGGCGATGCGCTCGGCAAATCTCTTGACCTCGCGGGCGCTAAGTCCAATGACGTCGGCCAGCTTCTGATAGGGCACGGGATAGCCCGCGGCAAAGACGGTGGCCTCAATACAGGCCTCGATATTCTTGATCGGCTCCATAACGTCCGTGCTTGTCTGCTCGACGGGCGCTTCGTTTGCGATCTTTTCTTCGTTAGACATGAGGGGTTCTCCTTATTCTCTCGGCGCGGAAAGTGCTTCCAGCTCTTTTTGTGTTTCTTCGTCAGAGGGGGCATCGGGATTGAGGAAAAAGCGCGTGCCTTCTCCGTGTACCGAGTTTTCCTCGTCCTCGTTTTCCTCCATCAGGATCTTGCGTACCTTGATCAGCTCCAATACGCCCATAAAGGAGGCGATCAGATCTGCCAGCGAGGGGGCGTCCTCCAACAGCTCACGCAGCGTGGCGGTGCCAAAGGTGTTCAGCGTGTGCAGGATCGCCACGATCTTGCCCTCAACGGGGACGATCGGCTTGCTGACCATGGGGGTGAAATTGGTCTTGACCCTTTCCATAGCATCGCGGTAGGCGTTGATGCGGCGCACGGCTGCGCAAAGAGAGAGGGGATCCTGATCTGCCACAAAGGTCTTGTCGGGCGCGATCTCGTCGGTATCCTTGACCATACGGCTGTTGAAGTAGGCGTACAGCGGATGCATCTTGGGTGCGGCCTCTTTCATGTGCTGGTGGCGCATCAGAATGTCGGAAAGGTCGAAGCGCGGGGGCTTTTCTGCTTCCTCCTCGTGCGGGATCAGCATTTCGCTTTTCCACACCATCAGCTGGCTTGCCATATTGAGGAACTCGGTGGTGATCTCCATATCCAGGGCGTGCGCCTCGGCAATGAATTCCAGGTACTGGTCACAGATGGCCGCGATGGGGATATCCAGAATATTGTATTTGTTTTTTTCTATCAGCGTGATCAGAAGGTCAAGGGGGCCCTCGAAGTCTGTCAGCTTATAGGTCATATTTTCCATTTGGAAGCTCCTTTGAAAGAACTTTTAAGCGCCCACAAGGGCAAACATGCCTTTCATGATCAGATCGGTCAGCCAGGCGATCGGCTCAAAGCCGATATAAGGGACTACGATCAGTACCAGCAAAAGTCCAAGGGTGATCTGACGTTGGTAGGGGGCGATCTTCGCGTAAGTGCGATAGGGGAGAAGCAAAAACAACACGCGCGAGCCGTCCAGCGGGGGGATAGGCAGCAGGTTAAATACGGCCAGCGTGACGTTCATATAAATGCCTGCGTACATGATCTGCAACAGGCACCAGGCCATGTTGAAGGTGAATTGCGAGGAGTATTGCAGCGTTGCAAGCCAGCCGATGCCCACGAAGCGATACAAAAGCAGGAATACAAGCGCCAGCAACAGGTTAGAAACAGGCCCTGCCAGGGCGGTGAGGATCATATCACGGCGGGGCTTGCGGAAATAGCGGGAGTTGACAGGGACGGGATTGGCCCAGCCAAAGCCGACCAGCAGCATACAGCCAAAGCCGATAGGATCCAGGTGGCGCAGGGGATTGAGCGTCAGGCGTCCCATGTTGCGTGCGGTGGGATCACCGCAGCGGTACGCAACGTAGCCGTGCGCGAGCTCGTGCAGGGAAAGTGCCAGCAGTACGATGGGTAAAGAGAGAAGCAGAGATACGACATAAGAGCTGATCTCTCCGCCTTGAAGCATATAACGGAACATAAGGGTTCTCCTTAATCAAGATCGTTACGGACAAGATCCTCAAAGGTCTCGCGCTTGACAACAAGGCGCGCGTTGCTCTTTTTCACCATCACCACAGGCGGGCGGGGAAGGCGGTTGTAGTTGGAGGCCATGGCGTAGTTGTAAGCACCCGTCGTCAGCACGGCAAGCGTGTCACCGCGAGAGGGCTTTTGCAGCGCCATACCCTCGCCGATCAGGTCGCCCGACTCGCAGCATCTGCCCGCGAGTGTGGCAACGTAATCCTTGGGAGCATCTGCGCGGTTGGCAACCAGTGCAGTGTATTGCGATTGATACAGGGCGTAACGGGGGTTGTCGGGCATACCGCCGTCCACCGAAACGTAGTTACGGAAGCCGGGGATCTCCTTGACGCTGCCCACCGTGTAAAGCGTAACGCCTGCGGCAGCAACGAGGGAGCGTCCGGGTTCCAGGATCACGCGGGGCGTGTCAAGTCCGAGCGCGGCAGCGCGCGTGCGGACGATCTCGCCGATCTCGGCGATCACACCGGCATAGTCCACGCTGCGATCCTGTGCGGTATAGGGAACGCCAAGACCACCGCCGAGGTTGAGCTCGGTTGCGGCAAAGCCGGTCTCTGCCTTGACGTCGGCAAGGAACTGTAACATGATATGCGCGGCGTCGCGGAAGGGCTCTACGTCAAAGATCTGTGAGCCCACGTGGCAATGGAAGCCCGCCAGCGCAAGGTTTTTCTTGGAGAGCGCCAGACGCGTGATCTCCATGGCCTGCCCCGTGACGATGGCGCTGCCGAACTTGGAGTCCACGTGCCCCGTGCTGATGGCGCGGTGGGTGTGGGGATCGATGCCGGGGGTAATGCGCAACAGGATCTTCTGCGTTTTGCCCGCCCTTGCGGCAAGGGCGTCCAGCGCGTTCAGCTCGTCACAGTTGTCTGCGACAATGGTGCCAACGCCCATATCCAGTGCCATTTGCAGATCGGCGTCGGTCTTGTTGTTGCCGTGGAAGTAGATGCGCTCGGCGGGGAAGCCGGCCCGAAGCGCGGTGTAAAGCTCACCGCCGGAAACGCAGTCCACGCCAAGCCCTTCCTCTGCCACCAGCTTATAAATAGCGGTGAAGCATAGCGCCTTGGAGGCGTAAAGGGGGAGCGCGTCCGCGCCGAACGCCTTGCGTGCGGCATTCAGGTAGGTGCGGCAGTTTTCGCGGATCACGTCCTCGCAAAGAACGTAGGCGGGGGTGCCGTATTCCTTGGCAAGGGAAACGGCGTCTGCGCCGTCGATGGTCAAATGCCCTTGGGCATTGACGTCAAGATGGGGGTACAGGATCATAGCTTTATTCCTTTCGGTATCACACAAGGCCCTTTAAGGTGGTCTTGGTGGCGGTGTCTAAATGATTGGTGTAATGCTGTAAAAGGGCGTGAACGGTGCCGTTTTCATATTCGTATACAGAGAACGAGGCATTGGGCGGCGCACCGTGCCCGCGGATATCCTCCATGCTATTCGTGTCGGCCAGCGCCGCGAACAGTCGGCAGCAGAGCGCGTGCGAGCAAACAAGCACGGTCTGATCGTTCTCGCTTTGTGCGATGCGGTCGATGCACCCAAGCAGGCGCTGACAGCCCTCTCGGATACTCTCACCTCCCGTACAGGGCGCGTCAATGCTTTGCCCGTAGGCGGTAAAATCCGCGGCAAAGCGTTCCTTTACCCCGGCGTAAGGCACACCCGTCCACTTGCCCGTGTCCAGCTCACGCAACTCACGTTCAAGGTGCATGGCAAGCCCCAGGCGCTCGGCGGTGGGACGCACCGTTTCCACGGCGCGGGAAAGGTCGCTTGTGTAGATGGCATCGATCGCGTAGTTGGTGCAAAGGTGATCGGCAAGCTGCGCGGCCTGCGCAAAGCCGATCTCGTTGAGCGGGGCGTCCATCTGCCCCGTGTAGGTGCCGCCGGCATTGCTTGTGCTGTAACCGTGACGGACGAGAATGAGTTTTAGCATAGTGTCGTTTTTGGTATTGGTGTCAGACGTGGGGGAAGCGCCGCCATGAGAGAAGCGTGCGCGGGTAGGTGATCAGATTGGACTTTTCGCAGCGCAAGATGCCGTCCTCGTAGATGAAAACGTGAATGGAGGCGTTCGCGGCCGGGGGCGCATCTTGAAAACGCTCCCAAGGAACACCCGCCGCCATGGCACACATCACGCGCACGGGCGTGCAATGCGTGACAAGCAGCAGCGTTTGCCCGTCGTGGTTTTCGGCGATGCGATGCACGGCGCGCTCAATGCGCGCATAATGCTCGCGGACGCTTTCGCCACCCGTACAGCGGGAGCGAGCGATGTCGTAGCACCAGTTCATCCAATCATCGTGGTAAGTGCGGTCGATATCGCCGTAGGGCATATTCTCCCAAAGCCCTGCGAACAGCTCGCGCAGGGACGCGTCCTCGTGAACGGGGAGCCCAAAACGCTTGGCGATGGGGGCGGCTGTTTGCCTGGTGCGCAAAAGACCGCTGCAAATGATCTTATCGATGCGCTCGTTGGCGGCAAGGTAGTCCGCTGCGTGTGTGGCCTGCTTTTTGCCGATCTCATTGAGCGGCGTATCCACGTGTCCCGCAAAGCGCTGTGCCTTGTTGGCCACGCTGAAACCGTGGCGTACGACGATAAAGCGTGTCATAAAAACCTCGCGTTATTTGATGTCTGCGTGTGCGAAAATGATCTTCCAGACCTCCTCTTTTCCCTCGCCTTTCAGGGCGGAAAAGGGGATCACGGGGGTGTCGGTGGGGATAGCGGGATGCGTGGCAAGTGCCGCCAGCGCCTTCTCGCGCTCGGTCTTATTCAGCTTGTCTGCCTTGGTGGCTACGATCGCGAAGGGCAGCTCTGTCTGCGACAGATAGTTCAGCATCATCACGTCGTCCTTGGTGGGACCGACTTTCAGGTCGATCAGTTGCAGGATCAGCGCTACGCGGTCGATGTTTTTGTTGGCGGTGAAATAGCCGTCCGTTAAGGTAGACCATTTTTCCTTTTCCTGCGGGGGGCGCTTGGCAGAGCCGTAACCGGGCAGGTCGACAAGGAACAGCTTTTTGTCAATGTCGTAGAAGTTGATGGTGATGGTTTTGCCGGGCTCGCCGCTGACGCGTGCCAGCGATTTTCTGCCAAGCAGGGTGTTGACAAGCGAGCTTTTTCCCACGTTGGATCTGCCCGAAAGCGCGACCTGCGGAATGGGGTGAGAGGGGAATTGACGGATATCTCCCGCACTGATGAACAGCGCGGCCTTTTGCAAATTAAGATTTGGCATAGATAACTCCTGTCGTTGCTTTTTTCTTGGAGGCGGGACGTGCCGCGCGTGCGCTTTCCTGCTTGGTGTTGGCACATACCAGCGCGTGCTTCAATACGTCGGCAAGCGTGCGGCAGGGCAGGATCGTGAGCGCCTTCACGGCCTCGGGATCCAGCTCGTCCAAATGGCGCATGTTGTCAGCGGGGATCAGAACGGTCTTCACGCCCGCCGCGGCTGCGGCCATTGTCTTTTCTTTGAGACCGCCGATGGCAAGCACCTTGCCCGTCAGCGTTACCTCGCCCGTCATAGCAAGATCGCGGCGCACGGGGCGGCCGGAAAGTGCGCTGACAAGCGCTGTGACCATGGCACAGCCCGCAGAGGGGCCGTCCTTGGGGGTTGCCCCCTCGGGGAAGTGAATGTGCAGGTCGGTCTTTTTATGGAAATCCTCGGGGATACCAAGTTCCTTGGCGTGTGCGCGAATGTAGCTGACGGCAATGCGTGCAGACTCCTTCATCACGTCACCAAGCGAGCCGGTCAGCTCTACCTTGCCCTCGCCGGGTAAGGGGAGCGCCTCCACTTTCAAAAGGTCTCCGCCCACCTCGGTATAGGCAAGGCCGTTGACGACACCGACGGGATCGATCTCCTCCACGCGCTCGCGCGTGAGCTTGCGGGGGCCGAGATACTCGGGCAGATTTTTGGCGTTTACGGTGATACGCTTAGTTGCGCCGTCCGCCACTTGCTTTGCCGCTTTGCGGCAAATGGTGGCAATGCTGCGCTCCAAATTACGCACGCCTGCCTCGCGGGTGTAATCGTCAATGATCGAGCCGATGGCATCCTTCGTGATGCGCAGCATCGCACGGGTAAGCCCGTGGCGGGTAAGCTGCTTGTGGATCAGATGATGCGCGGCAATATTCATTTTTTCGTTCTTGGTGTAGGTGGAAAGCTCGATGACCTCCATACGGTCAATAAGCGGTCTTGCCACGGTTTCCAGCGTGTTGGCGGTCGCCACGAACACACAGTCGGAAAGGTCAAAGGGCAGCTCCACAAAATGGTCGCGGAAGGTCTTGTTTTGTTCACCGTCCAGCACCTCCAAAAGTGCGGAGGAGGGATCGCCGTGCGTGTCGCGGGTGAGCTTGTCGATCTCGTCCAGCAGTACCAGGGGATTGTTCACGCCTGCCTGGTTCATGGCGGCGATGACACGGCCGGGCATCGCACCAAGATAGGTCTTGCGGTGACCGCGGATATCTGCCTCGTCACGAATACCGCCAAGGGACACGCGGACGTATTTGCGTCCCATTGCCTCAGCAAGCGAGCGCGCGATCGAGGTCTTGCCCACGCCGGGAGGGCCGACGAGGCAAAGGATCTGGTTTTTCAGATCAGGGTTGAGCTTTTTGACAGCCAAATATTCAAGAATACGCTCTTTTACCTTGGAAAGCCCGTCGTGGTCGCGTTCCAGAATACGGCGCGCCACGGCAAGATCGGTGCGGTCCTCGGTCTTTTTGTGCCAGGGCAGGTCAAGACAGACGTCAAGATAGGCGCGCAGCACGCTTGCCTCGGCAGAGCCAAAGGGCGTTTTTGCCATGCGCTCGTTTTCTTTGAGCAGCTTTTTCTCCACCTCTGCGGGGAGCTTTGCCGCCTTGATGCGGCGCTCGTACTCGTCGATCTCGCTGTCGCCGTCCTCACCAAGATCCTCTTGGATCACGCGGATCTGCTCGCGCAGATAATACTCCTTCTGGTTGCGGGAAAGGCGGTCGCGGACCTCCTTGTGAATGGCCATTTCGCAAAGCAGCAGCTCGGTTTCCTCGTGCATCAGCTCCAAGGTCTTTTCCAGACGCTTGATGGGATCAAAGCATTTCAGTACGGCAATTTTGTCCTCGTAGCGCACCAGTACGTTGGCAGCAACGAAATCGGCGAATGCACCGGGGAGCTTCAATTCACCTGCACCCTTGGCCATATCCTCGGGCAAGGTGGGCAGGATCGCCGCCATCTCCTCCAAGGTAGATTTTGCCACGCGGAGCGTTGCCTCGGTGTGCAGATCCAGCTCCTCGGAAAGCGATTCGGTCATCAGCACGATTTCGGCATTGTGATAATCTGCAAAGGTGCGCAAGGAAAGCAACTGCGCGCGGGCAAAGCCCTCGCAGACAAGACGCGTTTCGTTTTCGGGTGTTTTAACAAGCTGCTTGATCTTGGCAACGGTGCCGACCTCGTGCAGGTCCTTTTCACAGATCTCGCCGTCAATGGGGTGCTGTAAGGGGCAAAGAAAAACGAAGCCGTCCGCCCGTTCAGCGGCCGTAGCGGCAGCCGTAGAGGGATCGTCGGTCAGTTCAAAATTAAGGGGGATCGCAGGGAAGGCCACAACGCCGCCAAGCGGGATAAGGGGGAGAGTCAGGCGCTGTGCCATGGGGGTATCGTAAGACATAAACGGTATCCTTTCAAAGGGTAATAATTATACAGTATACTATTATAACATAAAATTTTGCGGATTTCCAGCCCTTTTTGCAAAAAACTTCATTAAAAATAAATCCGCGCGGATTTTGCTTGCATTGACAAAATCCGCGCGGCTTGCTATAATGTTGTCAGAAAAGAGGAAGGGAGGGGGAGCATCTTGCACCACAGAGAACGCGTTTTTCAAATGCCCGACGTCACGGGATTTGAGGCAAGTTATTATTTCCGTATGGAAGGGCACGAGCCGATCGCACACAACTTCCCGCCACATATGCACGATCGGTTGGAGATCTACGTGCTTTTGGAGGGGGACGTTTCCTTTATGGTGGAGCATAACCTGTACCACCTGCAATCGGGCGATGCCATTATCACGAAGCCCAATGAGATCCACAATTGTGTGTTGAACGCACCCGGCGCCCATAAGCATCTTTGTCTTTGGTTTGCCCCCCAATCCGATGCGCTGGTCGGGGACTTTTTGCAGCACGATTTCGGAAAAAACAACCTGATCTCCCCCTCGGAAAAGGATAAGGAAAAACTGCTTTCTTTGTACGGGGAATTGCACGATCATTCCGAAAAAGATGGCAAACGGTATGAGTTTTTGCTGCTTTTGCAGATTTTGGATCTGCTTGGGAAAAGCCTGTCGCACACGCTGGCGCCCCAGCAGATGCCTCCCGAACTCAAAAGCATTCTCGCGGACATCAACGACAACTTCCTTGCCATCAAAAGCTTGGAGTATTTTACCGAAAAGCATTTCATCAGCCAAAGCACCCTGAACCGCCTGTTCCGCACCTATCTGCGCACAACGCCGGGGCTTTACCTGGAAGCCAAGCGTCTTGCACACTCGCGCCTGCTTCTGAAAAAAGGAAAAAGCGTTCTTGCGGCGTGTATGGAGTCCGGATTTTCCGAGCCCTCCAATTATATACGCCTGTTCAAGAAACGCTTTGGCATTACCCCGGGGCAATATCGTGAAAGCTGAGCGATAATCACTTCATATATATTTCATATATGGCCGCCGTGAAATAAAACAGCACGGTATAATGGACCGACTTTCGCGTGTTGGTGTCATAAGGTTGGCACTCCGCGAGCAAGGGGTGATATACCGTGCAAGCAACAAGGAGGTTTCCAAGTTGCCTTGTTATTATACCGCATCGGAGGCGTTTTGTAAATATCCAAAAGTGCCAATTTTCGAGAGAATTTTTCGTTACAAATGCGCGATGTAGAAAAAACGGTGGTAGGTGGTCGTTGTTTTTGTTGAAAACGACGTTTTTTTGGAAAACGACGAAAAAGCACGAGAAAAAACGCAAAAAAATTCTGAAAAATACTTGACAGACGCCCTCCGGCGTGGTATAATAACGAAGCAAATGAAGCAGAACTCCCGTTCTCACCCTGCCGCAACGGCGCGCAGCGGTTGATATGTTCCTCTTTGAGGGGTACTTGGCGTGCGGAGTGTTTGCTTCGCGCGATTTTTTATTTTGCCGGGCAAGCCCCGGGAATTGGAGGTACCCTTCTATTAGCAACGCAAAAGATATGTTGATCAATGAAGACATCCGCGAAAAGGAGGTCCGCTTGATCGGAGAAGACGGAGAGCAGCTTGGCATTGTTGCCTCGGCAACCGCCCTGAAAATGGCGTATGACCGTGGCCTTGACCTTGTTCTGATGAGCGCGCAGGCCAACCCGCCCGTATGCCGCATCATGGATTACGGTAAATACCGCTTCGACCGCGAAAAGAAGGAAAAGGAAGCAAGAAAGAAGCAGCAGGTCATCGAACTCAAAGAGGTTCAGCTTTCCTGCCGCATCGATACGCACGATTTCGAAACCAAGGCACGCAACGCACAGAAGTTCCTGGCAGCAGGCAATAAGGTGCGCGTAGTGGTTCGCTTCAAGGGCCGTGAGATGGCACACCAGGATCTCGGCCGCGACGTGCTTGCCCGCTTTGAGGCCGCTATGGCGCCCGCAGGCGTGGTAGAGAAGAAGCCCGTGCTGGACGGACGCATCATGTCTATGGTCGTCGTTCCCGCCAAAAACTAATTTTTGTATCAATTGGCGAATTTCGCCCGATGATAGTAGATTTAAGCTGAAAAGGAGATAAACAAAATGGGAAAAATCAAAACGCATAAGGCTGCTGCCAAAAGATTTTCCGTTACCGCAAACGGCAAGGTAAAGATCAATCCTTGCGGACACCGTCACAACCTTGGTCTGAAGACCGCAAAGCGCAAGAGAAATCTGCGCACTTCTGAGGTGCTGAGCGCATCCATGACGCCCACCGCACGCAAGATGATCCAGCAGTAATTGAGAAACGGAGGTAAATCACAATGGCAAGAATTAAGGGCGCAATGATGACGCGCAAGAGAAGAAACAAGATCCTCAAGGCCGCTAAGGGCTACTGGGGTGCAAAGTCCACTCACTTCAAGGTAGCTAAGCAGGCCGTTATGAAGAGCGGCAACTACGCATTCATCGGCCGTAAGCAGAAGAAGAGAGAGTTCCGTCAGCTGTGGATCGCTCGTATCTCTGCTCAGGCAAAGGTATGCGGCATGAACTACTCCACCATGATGCACGGCCTCAAAAAGGCAGGTATCGAGCTCAACCGCAAGATGCTCGCTGAGCTGGCTGTTTCCGATAAGGAAGCATTTGCAGCTATCGCAGCACAGGCAAAGGCAGCTCTTTAATCACATAAAAAACCCGGTTTACACCGGGTTTTTTGTCTATCTATGGAAAAAACTTTTTTGCCGAAAATCCGCATTTTGCGGCAAAAAGAAGGGGGAGCAGAATGAAAAAGGTGACGGAAATCATCACGTCCAGACAAAATCCGCTGGTTTCGCTTGCTGCGGGACTTGCCGAGCGCAAGGTCAGACGTCGCGAGGGGTTGTTCCGCTTTGACGGAAAAAAACTTTTTCGTGAGGCGCTGGAAGCGCGCTTGCCGCTTTATGCCGTGCTTATCCGCGAGGAAAATGCGCAGGAAATTTTGGATTTTGTGGGCGATCTTTCACTTCCTGACGGCGTGCGCGCCGTGCTGCTGCCCGCTGCGCTTTTCGACCGTATCAGCGAGGAAAAAGCGCCCGAGGGTGTCATTTGTATCTCGAAAACTCTTGACAAAATCCATAAAATCATTACAATAGATAAATGTGCGCCTGAAAACGACGTCGTTCCGGCGGGGAAAACGCTGCTTTTGGAAAGCGTGCGTGATCCCGGCAATCTGGGCACGATCATTCGCTCCGCAAAGGCGTTTGGGGTGCAGAATTTGGTGCTTTCCTCGGATTGCGCCGACCTGTATAATCCCCGCACCATTCGCGCCGCCATGGGTACGCTGTTTACGCAGCGCGTCCTTGTGGTGGAGGATCTTGTGGGCGTGATCGGACAGCTGCGCCGCCGCGGCCGCGTTTATGCAGCGGCTCTGCGTGAGGATGCGGCTCGCCTTGGCGAGGTCGCCTTTGGCGAAAACGATGCCGCCCTTGTCGGCAACGAGGGGCACGGTCTTTCCGATGCAGCGCTTGCCGCCTGCTCGGACACCCTTTATATCCCCATGGAATGTGGCGTGGAGTCCCTGAATGCGGGCATCGCCGCGTCGGTCATTTTGTGGGAGCTTTACAGAGGTCAGTAATGCAACACGAACAGAATTGGATCGCACTTGCCGAGATCCTGGGTGCGCGTTCGCCGCTTTTCAAGCCGCTTCTTACAGCGTTCACAACGCCCGAGGCGATCTTTGCGGCAAGCGAGGAGGAGCTGCGTGCAGCTCTGCCTGACGCAGGCATCGGTGTTTTGAAATCGCTTCTGGGGAAGCGTACTGCCGAAACCGCGCGCGGGATCGCGCTGTGGTGCCATCAGAACGGTGTGCGCATTCTGCCCTTTGACCACAAGGAATACCCTGCGGTCTTGCGCGAGCTGGACGAGCCGCCCGTGCTGCTTTATTGCCGCGGCCGCTTGCCCGATCTTGGCACGCGTGCCTGTGTGGGTGTTGTCGGCCCGCGTCGCACCGATGCATACGGCGAGCAGGTGACGTATAAAATATCCTTTGAGCTGGCGGCCGCAGGTGCGGTGATCGTCAGCGGCCTTGCCGAGGGCGTGGACGGTATTGCCACCGCAGCTTCGCTGCTGGCGGGCGGTACGCCGATCGCCGTGCTCGGCTGTGGCATTGACGTGACCTATCCCCGTCATCATACAAGACTGCTTGCAGAGTGTGTGGAGCGCGGTGCGGTCATTACGGAATACGCACCCGGTACTCCGCCCAACGGCTACAACTTCCCGATCCGCAACCGCCTGATCAGCGCGCTTTGTGACGCGGTGCTGGTGACGCAGGCAGGGGAGAACAGCGGTGCGCTGATCACCGCCCGTTATGCCGTGATCCAGGGCCGTCCGCTTTTCGCCATTCCCGGCAGCATCCTCTCGCCGCTTTGTGCGGGAAGCAACCGATTGCTGCAATCCGGCGCATATCCCGTGCTGGACGTACGTGATATTCTCGCGCCGCTGATGCCGCGCTATCACGGGGTGCTCAGCGAAAAGAATTTGGCGGAGGCCACACAGTTCTCGGCGCTTGACGCAGAGAAGCTGCAAAAGCTGGGATTGCGCCTTTCCAAGGAAAGCGCAGCACCCGAGGTGGCGCAGGAGCCCGCGCCGAAGCGCAAAAAGGAAAAAAAGGAAAAGAAAGTGAAAAAGGAGAAGACGGAGCAAGCAGCGCCGTCCGAAAAGGCCGAGCGAAGCGCGCCCGACCTTTCCTCGCTTACACCCCGCCAGCAAGAGCTTTACGCCATGCTGCCGCAAGGCCCGTTTACGGCCGATGCGCTGACGGCAAAGGGCGTGCCGATCTCAGAGGCGGCAAGTACACTGACTTTGATGGAGATATACGGTCTTGTGGCCTCGCGCCCGGGCGGTATGTTTGAATTGAAATAACCCGTTGAACACAAATCGAAAGGAAACCCTATGGCAAATCTCGTAATCGTGGAGTCGCCTTCCAAGGCGGCTGCCATCAAAAAGTATCTCGGCTCTAACTACAAGGTCATTGCTTCCAAGGGTCACGTACGTGACCTGCCCAAAAGCTCGCTCAGTGTGGACATTGAGAACGGCTTTGAGGCACATTATATCAACATTCGCGGCAAGGGCGACCTGATCCGCGAGATCCGCAAGGAGGCCAAGGCCGCGAAGAAAGTATTTCTCGCGCCTGACCCTGACCGCGAGGGAGAGGCCATTGCATGGCATCTTGCTGCGGCTCTTGGAATTGATCCTGCAAAGACCCTGCGCGTGAGCTTCAATGAGATCACGCCTGACGTGGTGCGCGCTGCCATTAAGGAGCCCCGCGCCATCGATATGAACCTGGTCAACGCCCAGCAGACGCGCCGTATCTGGGACCGCGTGGTGGGCTACAAGCTTTCCCCCTATCTTTGGAAATCTGTAAAGAACGGCCTTTCCGCAGGCCGCGTGCAGTCTGTTGCTGCCCGTATCATCGTGGACCGCGAGGAGGAGATCCGCGCGTTCGTTCCCGAGGAATACTGGACGATCGACGCGCATCTGTGCGGCGACGAGGGCAAGGAGTTCACTGTGCGCTTCTATGGCACGAGCGAGGGCAAGAAGAAGCTTTCCCGTGAGAGTGAGGCCGCTTTGATCGTCAACGCTGTACAGGGCCAGTCCTTCGTGGTGCGCGACGTCAAGCGAGCAACGCGTCAGAAGCTGCCCGCTCCCCCCTTCACGACCTCCACGATGCAGCAGGAGGCCTCCCGTAAGCTCGGCTTCCAGTCCCAGCGCATCATGCGTGTGGCGCAGGAGCTTTACGAGGGTATCAACGTCGGCACCGAGAACGGCGGCGTGCAGGGTCTTATTACCTACATGCGTACCGACTCGCTGCGTATCTCTGCCGAGGCACAGAACGCGGCGTGCGAGCTGATCAAGAGCAAGTACGGCGAGGAATTCTGTCCCGCCAAGCCCCGCGTTTACAAGACGCGCGCCAATGCGCAGGATGCGCACGAGGCGATCCGTCCCTCTCACGTTGATCTGGAACCCGCCAAGATCCACAAGTATCTGACGGTGGATCAGTATCGCCTTTACAAGCTGATCTGGGAGCGCTTCGTCGCCAGCCAGATGCAGTCTGCTACGCTCAATACCTTGAACGTGGAATTGGAGGCACAGGGCAATCTGTTCCGCGCAGGCGGTTATAGCGTGGCCTTCCCCGGCTACATGGCCGTATATGAGGAAACGGAGGAGGAGGAGACCCGCGCAGATGCGATCAGCGAGCAGAAGGATGCCCGCATCCCCGAGCTTGTTGAGGGCGAGAAGGTCGCCGCAAGCGCCGTGATCCCCACCTGCCACTTTACCGAGGCGCCCCCCAGATACACCGAGGCATCTCTGATCAAGTTCCTTGACGAGAAGGGCATCGGCCGCCCCAGTACCTACAACACCATCATTACCACCATCGTGTCCCGCAATTACGTGACGCGTGATGGCAAGGCGCTTGTTCCCACCCCCCTTGGCGAGGTGACTACCAAGCTGATGAAGGAGAATTTCTCGGATATCGTAGACTATACCTTCACCGCACACATGGAGGATCAGCTGGACGAGATCGAAAAGGGAACCGTGGAGATGGTTGCTGTGTTGGAGGATTTCTGGAAAGAATTTTCCAAGGAGCTGGATCGCGCCGAAACCACCATCGGCAAGGGTAGCTTTGAGCTGCCTGTTGAGGAGACCGAGATCATCTGCGACAAGTGTGGCGCCAAGATGGTCGTGAAGAACGGCCGTTACGGCAAATTTGCCGCTTGCCCCAATTATCCTACCTGTAAGAACACCAAGCCCTTGGAGGAAAAGAAGCCCGTAGAGCAGGTGCAAAAGGAAGAGAAAAAGCCCACCATTGTGGCTGATTTCAAGTGCGAGCTTTGCGGCTCGGATATGGTACAGCGCACGGGTAAGTTCGGTACCTTCTTTGCTTGCTCGCAGTATCCCGCGTGCCGTTTCACCAAGCAAAAGACCAAGGAGCTGGACGTTCCTTGCCCCAAGTGCGGCTCTAAGATCCTGGTAAAGACCGGCCGCAATAAGAGCGTATTTTACAGCTGTGAAAAGTATCCCGAGTGCGATTTTTCCTCTTGGGATATGCCCGTTGCGGAAACTTGCCCCGATTGCGGCAAGATGCTGTTCCGCAAGAAGGGTAAGCCCCTGCTTGTCTGCCACGACAAGGATTGCGGCTACCGCCGTGAAACCGAGGAGCTGCCCGCAGAAGAGGAGAACGCATAATGAGCGAAGCGCTTGTTACGGTGCTTGGTGCAGGTCTTGCCGGCTGTGAGGCCGCTTGGCAGTGCGCCGAGCGCGGTGTGCGCGTGCGCCTTGTGGAGATGAAGCCCGTTAAATTCACCCCCGCGCACCACGATCCGCAATTTGCCGAGCTTTGCTGCTCGAATTCCTTGCGCTCCGACGCGCTTTCCAACGCCGTGGGACTTCTCAAAGAGGAGATGCGTCGCGTGGGCTCTCTTGTTATGGAGGCCGCTGACGCAACGCGTGTTCCTGCCGGCTCCGCACTGGCGGTGGATCGCACCGAATTTGCACAATATGTTACCGAACGGGTGAAAAATCACCCCCTTATCGAGGTGGTAGAGCAAGAGGCCGATCACATTCCCGAGGGGACCTGTGTGGTCGCGACCGGCCCCCTTTCCTCCGAGCCGATGGCCAAGGCAATTGCCGCACTGACGGGCGAGGACGGACTGTATTTTTATGACGCCGTGGCACCCATTGTAGATTTTTCTACGGTCAATATGGACGTGGCGTTTTTTGCCTCCCGCTATGACAAGGGAGATGCGGATTACATCAACTGCCCCATGACGCGCGAGCAGTACGACGCCTTCTATCAGGCGCTTGTCAGTGCCAAGGAGGCAGAACTGCACGATTTTGACAAGGAAGGGCAGAAATCCCCCAAAGTGTTCGAGGGCTGTATGCCCGTTGAGGTGATGGCGCGCCGTGGCTACGACACGCTTCGCTACGGCCCCTTAAAGCCCGTAGGGCTTGTAGACAAGCGCACCGGCGAGGAATCCTTTGCCGTGGTGCAGCTGCGTAAGGAGAACAAGGAGGGAACGATGTATAACCTCGTTGGCTTCCAGACGCACCTCACCTTCCCCGAGCAAAAGCGCGTATTTTCGATGATCCCCGGCCTTGAAAACGCAAGCTTTTTGCGTTACGGAGTGATGCATCGCAACACCTATCTGCACTCGCCCGGCTTTCTTGGGGATACTTATGCTACGCTTTCCCGCCCCGATCTTTTCTTCGCAGGACAGATGACGGGTGTGGAGGGATATATTGAATCCGCCGGCTCCGGTCTTGTGGCGGGCATCAACGCCGCCAGATGCGCCAGAGGCATGGATCGGGTCGTATTCCCGCTTCATACGATGCTGGGCGCAATGGCCAATTACGTGGCACGCGGTGGCATCGCCGATTTCGTGCCGATGAATGCCAATTTCGGCATCGTAGAGCGCCTTGACCATAAGGTGCGCGGCGGCAAGGCTGCCCGCAACGAGGCGATCTCTGCGCGTGCGCTTGCTGCGCTGGATACGGTGCTGGAAGAAGCAAAAAAGTAACAAAACTCACCCCGTTTAGGGGGTAATTTTAAAGAAAGGAGCGTGAACGCCATGTTTCCGCGCGATATTTCTTATTTAGAAGAACAAATTGGCTATACCTTCCGCGACAAGGATCTTTTGCGTACGGCACTGACGCACTCCTCCTTCGTCAACGAGCATTTTGCAGGAGATCGCACCAAATGTAACGAGAGATTGGAATTTCTCGGCGACTCGGTTCTTTCCCTGAACGTTTCCAATTATCTTTACCGCACCTATCCGCAGCTGCCCGAGGGCAGACTGACGGTCTTGCGTAAGCATTTCGTCAACAAGGACGTGCTGCCGAGCTTTGGCATGCAGATCTCTCTTGGAGATTACCTGTTGCTTGGCAAGGGTGAGGCCAAGGACGGACGCGAAAAGCCCAAGCTCTTAGAGGACGCTTTTGAGGCGTTGCTTGGTGCTTTGTATCTGGACAGCGGCAGCTTGGACACGGTGGCAAGCTTTTTGCTGCCCTTTGTGCAGGCTGAGCTGCTGAATTTGCAGGCCGAGCCCTTGGAGGATCCCAAGACGCGCTTGCAGCAGTACGTGCAGCAAACTCCCGGTGAGGAGCTGCGCTATGAAACCGTGCAGGAGGAAGGCCCGGATAATGCGAAAACCTTTACCGTTCGGGTACTAATTAACTCCAATCCCTTTGGAGAGGGAAGCGGAAGCTCGAAGAAAGAAGCCGAGCAGAATGCGGCGCGCAAGGCGCTGGAAAACTATCTGGCTCAATAAAAAAGCGGAGTGCGGCGTGTGCCGCGCTCCGCTTTTTTTGCGCTGCCGCAAAAAAGTTGCGTGAAAGCGAAAAAAGGTCTTGCAAAATAATATCATTTAAGTTATAATATTATAATATATAAGTGCGCTTTTGAAAGGAGGTGTGTTCTCGTGTATCTGAAATCCTTGGAAATGCAGGGCTTTAAGTCTTTCCCCGACAAGACCAAGCTGACCTTTGAGCGCGGCACGACCGTTATCGTGGGCCCCAACGGCTCGGGCAAATCCAACATTTCCGATGCGATGCGTTGGGTACTGGGCGAGATCTCGTCAAAAACTCTGCGCGGTAGCGGCAAGATGGAGGATATGATCTTCGGTGGCGCTGACAGCCGCCGCCCGATGGGCTTTGCCGAGGTTTCCGTAACCTTTGACAACACCGATCCCGAAAACCGCCTGGATTGTCCCGATGAGGAGGTAACGGTTACTCGCCGCTACTACCGCGGAGGGGAGAGTGAATATTTCATCAACCGCCGTGCGCGCCGCCTGCGCGATATCTACGAACTGTTTATGAACACCGGTATCGGCCGTGACGGCTATTCGATCATCGGGCAGGGTAAGATCGCTGAGATCATTTCCCGCAAGTCCGACGAGCGCCGCAGTATCTTTGAGGATGCTTCCGGCATTGCGAAGTTCCGTCACCGCAAGAATGAAACCGAGCGCAAGCTCAAAACCACCGAGGAAAATATGGCGCGTGTCAACGACATTTTCCAAGAGGTGGAGGCACAGGTTGCGCCCTTGGAAAAGGAGGCCGAGAAGGCCGGACGTGCGATGGAGCTGTTGGAG
This sequence comes from Eubacteriales bacterium, assembly GCA_045632185.1. Classification (GTDB taxonomy): domain Bacteria; phylum Bacillota; class Clostridia; order Oscillospirales; family CAG-272; genus Firm-07. Next base: position 6,490 of record JAZQWF010000072.1, on the reverse strand, counting down.
GCCAAGAAGAAGGCCGACGTGCAGCTTTGGCTCTATGATTCCGAGCATCTGCACGAGCAGATCAGCAAGGCCGAGGAGCAGGTGCGTAACAGCGGCTATGACTTGAAGCTTGCCGAGGAGGCGATCGAAAACTTCAATGCGCAAAGCGACCAGCTTTTTGAAGAGGCGCAGAGCAACAAGTTAAAGCTTGCCGAGGTGCTGGAACGTATCCAGAGTCTTACCAATGAAAATCACGCCCGCGAAAGCCAGTATCAGGTCATGGAAAATACCATTGCCAATACCAAGTCGCGCATCGACGGCTTGAAGCAATCCATTCAGACAAGAATGGCAGCGCTTTCCGCAGAGGAGAGCGAGGGCGAGCGCCGCCGCGCAAGCGCAGACGAGTTGAAGGCACGCCTGGCCGAGCTGGAAGACGCACATACCAAGAAGGCAGAGCAGGCGCAAGCCCTTGCCAACCGTGCCATGGAAATGGGCGGCGAGCTTGCCACCGCCTTTGCCGATATTGAGGAGCGCAAGGAAGAGGTCACCGAGATCACCGTGCGCATGAAATGGTTAGAGGATGGTAAGGTAAGCGACGGCGACAAGCATGAGAGCATGCTTGCCGAGATCGCCGAGTACCGCGCCGTATCCGAAACGCTTGCCGCACAGCGCAAGACGCGCGAGGAGGCAGCCGAGGGCTACCGTGTCCAGATGGACGAGGCGGAAAAGCAGCTGACTGCACTGGACGCAAAGCTTTATGAGCTTGGCGAGGCGCGCGAGGAGCTGATCGAAAAGGAAAACGCCAATACGGTGGAAAGCGATATCGCTACCCAGCGTATCGAGGCGTACCGGGCCATGGAGGAGCATTTCGAGGGCTATGGCCACGCCGTGCGCTTCGTGATGGAGCAGTACGCAGACGGCAGGATCACCGACGCACGCGGCAACAAGTGCGGCAAGATCTACGGCCCTTTATCCAAGGTCATTCGCGTGGATAAAAAATACGTCACCGCGATGGATATCGCGCTTGGTGTGAACTTGCAGCACATTGTGGTTGAGGACGAGAGCGTAGCCAAGGCCGCTATCTACGCGTTGAAGCGTGCAGAGGCGGGACATGCCACCTTCTTCCCCATCTCCTCAATGAAGTCGCAGACCGTGACTGCCGAGATGGAGGAGGCCGCCGAGTGCAAGGGCTATATCGGTATTGCCAGCGACCTTGTTGAATGTGATAAGAAATTCCGCGAGATCGTGGGATCCTTGCTTGGTCGCACGGTCGTGTTTGATAATCTGGACAACGCCACCGAGATGGCGCGCGCTACGAAATTCCGCGTGAAGGTCGTGACGCTGGACGGACAGGTCATCAATGCGGGCGGTTCCTTTACGGGCGGCTCGCGCAAGCAAAAGGGCGGTATTCTTTCCCGTACGGGCGAGATCGCGGCTCTTTCCGAAAAGCTGAAAAAGCTGAGCGCCGAGCAGGCACAGATCAAGGAAGAGCGCGCAGAGCTTGACAAAAAGATCAAGGCGCTTTCCGAGGAACGCACGGACCTGGATAACCGCCGTCAGCTGCTTGGCACCATCTATGCCGACGAGGCAGGCAACGCCGCACAGTATGCGGCAAAATGGGAGGCCAACGAGTCCCTGATCCAAAAGATGCAGGAGGACTTTGACGCGTTGGAGCGTCAGCGTGCGGGCTACGACGAGGAGCTTTTGCAGCTGGCCGAGCGTCAGGCGATGCTGCGCCGTCAGATCGAGGAGATCGGTGCTTTGCGTGCCGACAAGGACGTGGAGCGCAACGAGCTGCTTTCCCGCAAGGAAGCGATGGAGGGTGAGCTGACCGAGCTGTATATCGGTGCCAGCAGTGTACGCAAGGATCTGGAAACCGTATCCAATTATATCGCAGAGAGCGACGCGCGCGCCACTACGCTGCGCGAGGAGATCGCCGAGCGCGAGAGAGCGATCGCCGATATGGAGCAAAGCATCAAGGACTCTGTGATGCGTCAGGAGGCAAACCGCAACACGCACGCCGAGGGCGAGCGCGTGATCAAGGAGCTTCAAGACAAATACATGCGCCTTAACGAGGGGGATATGGCCTTCCAGCAGAAGCTGTCTGCGCTGAATACCCGTATTCAAAGCAAGATGGGCGAGAAGGAAAATTTCTTCCGCGCACATACCAAAAACGAAAACCGACTGGCCGCGTTGCGCGAGGAGCAGCAAAAGCTTTCCGCCCGCTTCTGGGAGGATTACGAAATGTCCCGCAACGATGCGCTGGCGCTGGGGTACGAGCCCATCACCGCCGAGGAGCGCCCTGCTGTGCAGGAGTTGCAGGTCAGCTGCCGCAACCGTCTGCGTGCCATTGGCAGCGTAGACCTTGGCGCGGTAGAAAAATACAAGGAGATCAAGGCGCGTTACGACGAGATGGCGGCGCAGATCGCTGATATGACCGCAGCGCGTGACGACCTTTTGAAGATCATTCGTGATCTGGAAGGGGAGATGCGCACCGCATTTATGACCACCTTTGATCAGATCAACAAGAACTTCAATACCACGTTCAGCGAGCTGTTCGGTGGCGGTAGCGCAGAGCTGTCCCTTTCCGATCCCAGCGACGTGCTGACCAGCGGCATTGAGATCAAGGCGGCCCCTCCCGGAAAGATCATCAAAAACCTGGTGCAGCTTTCGGGTGGCGAGCAGTCCTTTATCGCAATCGCCTTGCTGTTTGCCATTATGCAGGTCAACCCCACGCCCTTCTTCATTCTGGACGAGATCGAGGCGGCGCTGGACGAGGTGAACGTAGGACGCTTTGCCGCTTACATCAAGCGCTATTCGCTGGATACGCAGTTCCTGCTGATCACGCACCGCCGCGGTACGATGGAGGCCGCGAACCGTCTTTACGGCGTTACGATGCCCGAGCGCGGCATTTCCAAGGTGCTGACGCTGGATACCAGCACGATCCAAGGAAAAGGGGAAGGAGACGATTGGAATGGGATTTTTAGCCAAGCTACGTGAGGGACTTGCCAAAACGAAGAACGCCATCTGGGGACGCATTGATGCGATGCTCAAAGCGTTTGTTCGCGTGGACGAGGACCTGTTGGAGGAGCTGGAAGAGCTTCTTATTACCGCGGACGTAGGCGTTGCCGCGACCGAGGAAATTCTGGATAGACTGCGCGAGGAGATCAAGGAAGAGCGTCTCAAATCGCCCGACCAGATCAAGGACGCGCTCAAAGTTATTCTGGCTGACCTGATCGGTGAGGCGGGCACGTTGGAGCTGAACACCACGCCCTCCGTCATTCTGATCATCGGCGTGAACGGAGCGGGCAAGACCACCTCGATCGGTAAGATCTCCAAGAGATTGAAAAAGGCGGGCAAGAAGGTCGTTGTGGCCGCTGCGGATACCTTCCGCGCCGCCGCGATCGATCAGCTTTCCGTTTGGTGTGATCGCGCAGGCGTGGATATCGTGCATCAAAACGAGGGCTCGGATCCTGCCGCTGTGGTTTTTGACGCCATTCAGTATACCAAGAAAAAGGGCGCCGACGTGCTGATCATCGACACGGCGGGACGCTTGCACAACAAGAAGAACCTGATGGACGAGCTGGCCAAGATCAACCGTGTGATCTCCCGCGAGCTGCCCGATGCCGCGCGTGAAAATTTGCTTGTGCTGGACGCGACCACGGGTCAGAACGCGATCTTGCAGGCCAAGGAATTCAGCCGTGCCGCAGAGATCACGGGCCTGATCCTCAACAAGCTGGACGGCACCGCCAAGGGCGGTATCGTGCTTTCCATTCGCACCGAGCTGGGGCTTCCCGTGAAGTTTATCGGCGTGGGCGAGAAGATCGACGACATGCAGGAGTTTGACGCGGAGGAATTTGTCACCGCGCTGTTTGAATGATGAAAAAATTTACGATAGTGCTGGCCTCCCGTAACAAGGGAAAGGTCAGGGAATTGGAAAATCTGCTCAACGGTCTGTTGGGCGACGTGATCGAGCTGAAATCTCTTGACGAGGTGGGCATCACCGAGGAGATCGTGGAAAACGGCACGCCCTTTGAGGAAAATGCCATGATCAAGGCAAAGGCCGCTGCAAAGTCCGGCTTCCCGGGGCTTGGAGATGACTCCGGCCTTGTGGTACGCGCGCTGGATATGGCACCGGGTGTCTATTCCGCACGCTATGCGGGCGAGCACGGTAACGATGCCGCCAATAACGCGCTGCTGCTTAAAAATATGGAGGGACAGCGTGATCGCGCCGCCGCCTTCATCTGTGCGTTGGCGCTGGCGTTCCCCGACGGAAGCGCGCCCATTCGCGCAAGCGGTGCGGTAGAGGGCGAGATCCTCTTTAACCCCCGCGGCGAGAATGGCTTTGGCTACGATCCGCTGTTCTGGTATGATCCGATGGGCAAGACGCTGGCGGAAATGACCGCCGAGGAAAAAAACGCGATCAGTCATCGCGGCGCTGCCGTGCGCCAGCTGGCCGTGCGCTTTGCACGCCGTATGGGGCTGATCGAGGATAACGCTTGATAGAAAAGAGAAAAATTTATGCTGACAAGTAAACAACGTGCGCAGCTGCGCTCGCTCGCGTCCAATATGGACGTTATCATGCAGGTGGGCAAAAGCGGCGTGACCGAGGCGATGGCCAAGACCGTATCCGACGCGCTGGAAGCAAGAGAGCTGATCAAGATGCGCGTGCTGGAAAACTCCGGCGAGGAGGTGCGCGATGCTGCCGAGCAGCTGGCCGCCGCCACGAATTCCGAGGTGGTTGCCGTGATCGGCAAGTGCCTGATCCTTTACCGCGAATCCGAAACCAAGAAAAGAATTGAATTATGCTGAACGGACAGATCAGAGTAGGCATTTACGGCGGCACCTTCGCGCCTGTGCATAACGGACACGTGGCCGCCGCCAAGGCCTTTATCGAGCAGATGCAGCTGGATATCCTGTACGTGATACCCGCAGGCATTCCGCCCCACAAGCAGATCGACGCCGCAGACGATCCCATGCACCGCTATCGCATGTGCGAGCTGGCATTCTGGGACGTGGAAAAGGTGTTCGTCAGCGACGTGGAGATCAAGCGTACGGGCAAAAGCTATACCGTGGATACGCTGCGCGAGCTTTCCGCGCCCGACCGCCGTTTGTTCCTTCTGATGGGCACGGATATGATGCTGACGCTGGATCAGTGGAGAGAGAGTGACGAGATCTTCAAGCTCTGCTATCCGATCTATGCACGCCGTGAAAACGATCCTATTCTGGAAGCGCAGATCGTGGCAAAGAACAACGAATATCTGAAAAAGCACGGCAAGATCGTGCGCAGACTGATGATCGATACCGTGGAGCTGGCCTCTACCGATATCCGCGCGCTTGTGCAAAGCGGCAAGCCCTATGCACACCTTGTGCCCAAGGCGGTTGCCGAGTATATTGAAAAGCGCGGACTGTATACGGGTGGCGAGAATGGCTGATTTTAGCGATAGGGTATTGGATCGCTTGCGCGAGCAGGTGCGTGCCACGATGTCCCCGAAGCGCTTTGCGCACACGCTTGGCGTAGAGCAGACCGTTGCCGAGATGGCGGCGCTGTACTGCCCCGAAAAAGCGGGAATGCTGCGCGCTGCGGCGCTGCTGCACGACTGCACCAAGGAGTACGATGAAGCGATGACAAGGGCGGTGCTTTCCCGCGAAGGCGTCAAGCTGCGTCGGGACGAGGAGGAAAGTCCGCAGATCCATCACGCGATCACCGCACCCGCCGAAATCGCACGTCTTTACCCCGCGCTTGCAAGCGAGGAGCTGCTCTCCTGCGTGCGCTGGCATACCACGGGGCGAGAGGGAATGACGATGCCCGAGGCGATCCTGTATCTGGCCGACGTGATCGAGCCCACAAGAGGGTATCCCGCGTGTGTGGCGCTGCGCAACCGCTTCTTTGATGGGGCGCTTGCAACGATGACGCAGGAGCAACGTGGCGCACGTCTGCGCGACGTGCTGCTTGCCTCGCTTGTGGGTACGCGCGACCATCTGATGGAAAAAGGAGCGCCCGTTTGCATGGATACGCTTTCCGCCATCGAATATTTGAATTTGAAAACACACCTTTGAAAGGAAAAGATACATGGAAGAATTGGTATTTGATAACTGGGAAAATCTCCCCTCTCTTGCCGATGCTGAGGGCGCAGAGCTTGCTGAGCTTTGCCGTGCCATTCTGGACAGCAAAAAGGGCGAGCGTGTGAGCGTGATCCGCGTAGAGGGCAGAAGCGACATTACCGACTATCTGGTGCTTTGCAGTGCGCTTTCCAACACGCACGTAAAGGCGCTGGTGGACGAGCTGGAATTCCGCCTGGGTCAGCGCGGTCTGCACCCCATTCACGCCGACGGCGGCAACGGCCGCAACTGGCAGGTGCTGGACTACGCCACCGTGATGGTGCACGTGTTTGACCGCGAGGCCAGAGAATTTTATAACCTTGACAAACTTTACCGTGAAGAGAAAACGGAGGACAACTGATCATGAAGTACGATTTTGCCGCCATTGAGAAAAAGTGGCAGGACAAGT
>JAZQWF010000071.1:0-12377 GCA_045632185.1 Eubacteriales bacterium | reverse complement strand
GCGAGGAAAACTTTTTTCAAAAAAGTTTTCCTCGCAACCCCTCAACATGCTTCAAATCAAGAAAATAACCGCTCACCCGGTGGTGGATTTCGCCGCGGAGGAGCTAAAAAAATATTTAAGAATGATGATGCCCGAGGCGGGCGAGATCTTCATTACCCGCGAAACGGGTGCCGAGAGCGGTCTGCGCCTGGGCCTGATGGCCGACTTCGCGCTTGACGTCAGCGAAGCCGACGATCTTGTGCTGGACGACATTCTGCACATTGACGTGGATGCCGCGGGAAACGGCGTGATCGCGGGCTCGAACGCGCGCTCGGTGCTGCTGGCAGTCTACCGCTACTTGCAGGAAAACGGCTGCCGCTGGCTGTTCCCCGGCGTGGACGGCGAGTTCATTCCGATGCAGGACATCGTCCCCGTAAAATATCACAAGATGGCGGACATGCGCTACCGCGGCCAGTGCAACGAGGGCGCGGAGTTCCAGCGTGATATGATGGAGGCCATCGACTTCACGCCCAAGATCGGCCTGAACGTCTTTATGATGGAGTTTTTTAACCCCAAGGGCTACTACGACAAGTACCACGATCACGCGCACAATCCCGCGCGCGAGCCGGAGCCGATCAACGAGCAGACGGCGCTGCAATACAAGCGCCAATGTGAGGCCGAGATCTCCAAGCGAGGGTTGCAGTTCCACGATATGGGCCACGGCTGGTGTGCCGACCCGTTCGGCATCAACTCCGCGTGCGCGTGGGGTGGATCGGATCAATCCCTTTTGCCCGAGCACTCCCGCCAATATATGGCCGAGATCGGCGGCAAGCGCGAGCTTTACCGCGGCAAGCCCCTTGCCACCAACATCTGTATGTCCAACCCCGAAGCACGCCGCATCATGGCAAAGGCGGTGGCGGACTACGCCGAAAACCACCGCAACGTGGACTTTCTGCACGTGTGGCTTGCCGACTACTGGAACAACCATTGCGAGTGCGCCGAATGCCAAAAGAAATCCCCCTCCGACTACTACGTGATGGTGATGAACGACATCGACGACGCGCTCTCGGCAAGGGGGCTTGACACGCGCATCGTGCTGATCTCCTACGTGGACACGACCTGGGCGCCCGACACGGAAAAGCTGAACACACCCCGCCGCTTCACGCTGATGTCCGCACCCATTTCCCGCGATTATACAAAGCCCGTGCAATATCCGATGCCCGCGGTGGAGCTGTACCCCTACAAGCGCAACCAAAACAAGAGCTTTACCGACGTGCATCAGTACATCCACCACGCAAACGAATGGAAAAAGCAATGCGACGCAGGCATGATGCTGTACGAGTATCATTTCTATATGCACCAGTACTACGATCTGGGGCAGATGACCTTTGCGCGCAACGTCTACACCGACATCGTAAACTACCGCAAGCACGGCTTCCAAGGCCTCATTAACGATTGCTCGCAGCGTTCCTTCTTCCCAAACGGCTTCCCGTTCTATCTCTACGGTCAGGTGCAGTTTGACACCTCGCTCTCCTTTGAGGCGGTATTGGAGGACTACTACTCCCACGCCTACGGCGCGGATTGGCGCGAGGTCGTGGCGTACATGGAAGCGATCGGAAAGGCGGTCGATCCCTATTTCGTGCAGGGCAAGCGCTCCGCGGATATGAACGTGGCCAAGCGCTACAACCCCGCCAAGGGCGAGGCGATGCGCGCCGTGCGCGAGATCAACAAGAATTTTGCCTCCTTTATCGAAGCTCACCGTGTTAGCCCCATGCGCGCGCAGACCGTGGCGCACAAGCTGCTGCGCTACTATGCCGAGTACGTGGGCGGCATCACCGAGGCGCTTATTCTCAAAGCACACGGCGCGGGGGCTGAGGCCAAGCGCGTATACGAGGACTTTATGGCAGAGTTCGGCAAGCGCGAATGTGAGATCGAGCTTTGGTATGACCAGGCCATGTGCGGCCAGGCGTGGAGCTTTGGCGTGTTTAACAAGCCCGAGGCCAACCTCCCCGGTAGCAGAACGCAGAGCGCCGCCGCAGACGACGGCGACATCACCACCGCGAACGAGTAAGGGGCGTTAGCGGGGGCGACCTTTTGCGAAAGGTCGCCCCCGCACCCCCACCCAAAAGCCTTTAAGCATAAGGATAAGGCAACAGCCGCATTGTTAGCACAAACACCCCTATACCACTTGAAATTGTTTCAAAGATTTTTGAAGGAGTGTGAGGAAACTTTTGCAAAAGTTCCCTCACGACACCCACCATGTACCAGATCTTCAAAATCACCCCGCACACGGTGGTGGATTTCGCCGCCGAGGAATTAAAAAAATATCTGCGCATGATGCGCCCCGAGGCGGGCAACGTCCGCATCGGATACGAAAAGGATCGCCGCGACGGGCTTTGCCTTGGGCTTATGTCCGACTTCGGTCTTGATGTCAGCGACGCCGCCGATCTTTTGCTGGACGATATCCTTTTCATTGACGTTGACGAAAACGCGTGCGGCATCATCGCGGGCTCCAATCCCCGCTCGGTGCTGCTTGCCGCTTACCGCTATCTGCAAGAGCTGGGCTGCCGCTGGCTGCTGCCCGGCGTGGACGGCGAGTATATCCCCGTATGTGATTTAACCCCTGTACGGTATCGAAAAATGGCAGACAACCGCGTGCGCGGTTGGTGCAACGAGGGCGCGGAGTTCCAGCAAAGCATGCTGGCCGCCATCGACCTTGTCCCCAAGCTTGGCATGAATGTATTTATGACCGAGTTTGTCAATCCCAAGGCATACTACAACTCCTACTACGACCGCTGGAAAACAGCAAGCGCGCGTCTGCCCGAGCCGATCGACGCAGACACCACCCTGCAATGGAAGCGCGCGTGCGAGTGCGAGATAGAAAAGCGCGGCTTGCAATTCCACGACGTAGGACACGGCTGGACGGCCGCCCCCTTCGGCATCGACACCTCGGAGGGCTGGGCGGAGCGCGATGAAAGCATCATTCCCGAAAACGCCCGTCAGTACCTTGCCGAGCTGAACGGCCGCCGCGGATTTTACAAGGGCTCGCCCCTGGTCACACAATTCTGCATGTCCAATCCCGAGGCACGCGAGATCGTAGCGCGCTCGGTTGCAGACTACGCGCAAAATCACGAAAACGTAGACTATCTGCACGTGTGGCTGGCCGACTTCTGGAACAACCAATGCGAATGCGAGGTCTGCCGCCAAAAGCTCCCCTCCGACTGGTATATCGCGCTGATGAACGACATCGACAAGGAGCTGACCGCACGGAGCTTGCCCACCCGCATCGTATTTATCTGCTACACGGAAACCATCTTCCCCGCGGGGGAGATCAAGCTGGAAAATCCCTCTCGCTTCACGATGCTGTTCGCGCCCATCACGCGCCAGTACTTTGAAAGCGTGCCGCTTGTACCCAAGCAGTTTGAGAAGATGACCTATCAGCTAAACGATCTGCGCTTCCCCGACACCGTGGACGAATATCTGCTTTACGCGACCGAAAGCCGCGAGCAATACCGCGTCCCCTCCTTCCTTTACGAGTACCATTTCACCTCCAATCAGTATTGCAACCCCGGCAATATCGCGTACGCGCGCCTCATTCATAACGACGTAAAGGCCTACCGCCACCACGGCTACAAGGGCATCATTGAGGACGGCACACAGCGCAACTTCTGGCCTAACGGCTTCCACCTGTACGTGTACGCGCAGACGCTGTTTGATAGTAACGCCGATTTTGACGAGATGGCGAAGGACTATTACCGCCACGCCTTTGGCGATATCTGGCGCGAGGTGCTGGACTTTATGACCGAGCTTTCCGAATGTGTGAGTATGAAATACCTGCACGGCAAAGAACGCGTGGACAAGACGATCAGCCGCCTTTACAATCCCGCCTTCACCGAAAGCTTGCATAAGATCCCCGAAAAGATCCGCGCGTTCCGCCCGTTCCTTGAAAAGCACCGCAACCGCGAAAAACGCGCCCAGACGGTGTGCGTGAAGCTGCTTTTGCACTATCTGGATTTCTGGGAGGGTGTCGCACCTGCCCTGATCACGGTATCCAAGGGCGAGGACGTGCGCGGCGCGGCGCTTGCCTACCACGATTTCTTTGACGAGTTCGTCAAGACCGAGCCCGAGTTCGAGCTTTACTGCGACTTCGTGAATATTTCCTACACCTTTGGCGACAAGCACTTCTACACAAGCCGCGACCAAGTGCCCGAAAACCCCAAAACGGTACGAAATGCCGACACCGTCGGCGGCATACCGAACGCGTGAGGGACGCGTTAGGGGGAACTTTTAGGAAAGTTCCCCCTATGACCCCCTCAAAACCCTTTGAAAAGGGTTTTGTTGCATAGCCACACCATTTGCGGGAAACCGCCTGTAAATTGACCAAATTTTTTTGAAAGGAGTGCGGGGAAACTTCGCGGTTGCCGAAGGCATACCGACGTTCTCGCTTGCGAGAACAGTTTGCAAAAAGTTTCCTCGCTACACCAAACTATGAAATACCAAATCAACAAGATCACCTCCAACCACGTTATCGACTTTGCGGCAGAGGAGCTGAAAAAGTATCTGCGCATGATGATGCCCCGCTGCGGCGAGATCGGCATCAGCTTTGATCCCACCGCGACCGAGGGCTTTTGCCTTGGTCTTATGAGCGACTTCTGCCTTGACACGAACGAGGCAAAGGATCTTGACCTTGACGACATCCTTCACATCGACGTGGACGGTGAGGGCAACGGCGTGATCGCGGGCTCCAATCCCCGCTCCGTGCTGCTGGCCGTCTACCGCTACCTCACGCTCAACGGCTGCCGCTGGCTTTTCCCCGGCGTGGACGGCGAGTTCATTCCCACCAAAAATATTGAGGCGACCGAGTACCACAAGATGGCGGATATGCGCTATCGCGGCCAGTGCAACGAGGGCGGCGAATATCAGCAGCAGATGATGGAGGCCATCGACTTTACGCCCAAGATCGGTATGAACATCTTTATGCAGGAGTTTGACAACCCCAAGGCGTACTACGACAACTACTACAACCACAAGTTCAACGACAACCGCGAGCCCGAGCCCGTCAGCGAGGAAACCGTGCTTCAATGGAAGCGCCAGTGCGAAAGCGAGATCAGCAAGCGCGGTCTGCAATACCACGATATGGGACACGGCTGGACGGCCGAGCCTTACGGCATCAACTCCTCGCTTGGCTGGGTGGCAAGCGACAAGGACAGCATTCCTGCCGAGGCATATCAGCACCTGGCGATGCTGAACGGTGAGCGTCAGCTCTTCCACGGTGTGCCGCTGAACACCAACGTGTGCATGTCCAACCCCGAAACGCGCCGTTTGTGGGTGAAGAGCGTGGCGGACTATGCCGAGCTGAACACCAACGTGGACTATCTGCACATCTGGCTTGCCGACTTCTACAACAACCATTGCGAGTGCGAGGAGTGCCGCAAAAAGCTGGTGACCGACTGGTACATCATGCTGATGAACGAGATCGACGAGGAGCTGACGCGCCGCGATCTTGCCACCCGCATCGTGTTTATCTGCTACTATGAAACGATCTGGAAATCGGAAACGGTCAACATCAAAAATCCCGACCGCTTCACGATGCTCTTCGCGCCCATCACGCGCGTGTACCACCGCTCGGTGAACCCAAAGGACGTGGAATTCCCCTACGTCCCCTTCAAACACAACGATATCACGCTGCCCTTGGATATTGACGAGTACATTCCTTACGCAAAATCCTCGATGGCACAATACCGTGTCAACACCTTCCTTTACGAGTATCACTTCTGCCACAACCAATACTACAATCTTGGCAACGTCGGCTACGCGCGCATTTTGCACGAGGACGTCAAGGGATACTTTGCCCACGGCTTCCACGGCATCATTCAGGACGGCTCGCAGCGTTCCTACTGGCCGCACGGACTTCCCTTCTACGCCTATGCCGCCACGCTGTTTGACGTAAACGTCAACTTTGACGAGCTGGTGGAGGACTATTGCCGCCACGCCTATGGCGAGGACTGGAAAGAGGTGCAGGATTTCCTCATCGCCCTTGGCAAGATCGTACCGCAGGCATACCTTGCGGGCAAAATGTCCGTGGACAAGGAGTTCCACCGTCTTTACAACCCCGAAATGGCACCCAAGATGCGCGAGGCAGGCAAGTTCGCCGCCGCGTTCAAGCCCTTCCTTGCAGCGCACAAGAACATGCCCTATCGCACGCAGACCGTGTCGATGCGATTGCTTGACTTCTATCTTGATTTCGTCATCGGCCTTACCGAGCCCGTTGCGCTCGCTGCCGAGGGCAAGCGCCGCGAGGCAGCCATCGCCTTTGAGCCCTTCTTCCGCGAGTATGGCAAGCGCGAGGTCTACTTCCAGACCTGCTACGACCACTTCAACGTGGGCTGCGCCTACGCCGCGCGCTACTTCTACGTGCGCTCCGGCGGCATGTCGAACATTCCCGAAACCTGACAGATCCACCCCGTTTTGGGGCTAAAAAAGAAACGGAGGAATTTCCCGTGAAAAAAAGCATCAACGTATGGATGCAGCTGCTCGGCTTTGAGAAAAACGATCCCGACTGCGGTGCCGCGCGCTTCCTTGACCAGGCGGGCGTGGTACCCGACAACGTCTGCGCGCTGTTGTTCCACCCCGACTTCGTGCATCTGCACCGCGGCATGGAAAAGGAGTACAAGCTTTTCCCCGACAACTGCGCCTACCGCGCGATCCCGCGCAACACCGAGCGCGCGCGTCAGGATTGGACAAACTATAACCTGCGCACCCTTGCGCGCGCCTTAAAGGCGCGCGGCGTGGGGCTGTATGCCAGCATTATGGGCGCGTATGTCGAGGATATGTATCACGACGAGTGGCTTTCCCACCATCAGGAGCTGCGCGCCACCTCGATCCGCGGCCCGCGAGAGCTGATGTGCCTCAAACGCTTTGCTGACGGCACGTATTACGAGGACTTTTTTGCCGAAAAGCTGGTGCAGACGCTGACTGACTACGATCTGGCGGGCATCCACCTGGCAGATATGTTCTGCCCTTCGGCTCACCTTTATAAATCCGACTATTCCACCGATATGGTCGAGCAATTTACCGCCCATACGGGTGTGATTTTGCCGCAAAGCATCGCGGACACGATGGGGGATGACACCCCCGCCGCCGCCTCGGCACGCCAACAGTATTTGTGGGGCGAGCTGCGCGTACAGTGGATCTCGTTCTGGGAATGGCGCTGGGCTGCGTTCTTCCGCAAGATCTGCACCGCAGTACACGCCGTGGGCAAGCAGGTCTGGATTCTTGGCATGTATTGCTCCGACCCCTTTGAAACGCGCTACGTGTACGGCTTTGACACGCGCGCCGTGATGGACGCGGGCGTGGACGTGATCACGGCAAACATTCTGCCGTCCAGCGTGCATTTCGAGCATCCGTCCTTCCCCTATTACTTCCACCGCATGCACATGGATCTGCCGCTGTTGCGCGCCCAGCTGGGTGATCAGCACGGTATCCTTTCCATGGTCGGCGTACAGGACGCCGCCGAGGAATGGAGTATCCTTGCGCACGCCCCCGTACGCTTGGAGCGCGATATCTACACGATGACCGCCTTTGCGGGACGCGGTGAGGGCGGCTGCGGACGCGCCGCAGACGGACTTTTCTTCTGCCTTGGTGACGGCCTTACCGTGCGCGAGTGGTCGCTGCTCAAAAACCGCACCGAGATCGGCTTTTCGGGCGAGGTCGCACGCCCCCACTCCCCCCTTGTGCTCTGGTCGGACACCGCAAACGACCGTATGCTTGCCGCCTACGTGGAAAACAGACGCACCAGCGCGCACAAGCAATCCTTTGAGATCTTCCGCGCGGGAACGCCCCTTGGCGGCGCACTTCGCAGCGAGCATCTTTCCACCTTCAAGGGTGCGCTTTTCGTACCCAACTACGACCTTCTCTCGCAGGAGGAGCGCGCGGCGCTTGCCGATTGCAATATCCCCTTTGTGGGCACCGCCCCTGCCGATTACCCCCTGCTTGGCGAGCGCCCTGCTTACGTTTGTCAGGACTGGAACAGCGACTTCCCGATGAAAGCGTTCCTTTACGGCGCAGAGCTGACCGCCGACGAGCGCGAGGCAATCGACGGCCTGCTTGGCAGCGAGGAGCCCTACACCCCCGCCGCCACTCTCCCCGAGCGTGAGATCCACCCTCCCATCGAGGAAATGCCCTTCACCTCCCTTTCGGACGGCTTTGTCCGCTCGCTTGGCGTGATGCTGCGCGCCGCGATGCGCGTGGATTTCCCCGTCAACGCGGATATGCCGATGCTGGCGCTGGGCATGGCGGACGGCTCGGCACGCCTGTATCTTTACAACCCGCACGATAACGGCTACGTCAACGCCTGCGTGACAAGCGAGCGCGATATCGCAGATGCCGAGATCGCCAGCGCCTATCCCGTGCTTCCCGTGAAATTCTTCCACAAGGAAAAGCTGACGGGCCTGTTTGATTTTGGTGCCGTTCCCGAGGACAAGCGCAAATTCAAGGTGAAATTGGCCCCTGACGGCGTGACCGTTGTGGACGTGCGTTTCCAAGCAAAAAAAGACTAAAATCACCCCGTTTCGGGGTGTATTCCCAAGGAGAGTGCTATGTGTAATATCGCGGGCTATATCGGCGCGCACCGCGCCGCGCCCATTCTTACCCAAATGCTGCGCGTACAGGAGGGGCTGAACGCCGGCTTTTATACCGGCATCGCCACCCTGCACGAGGGCGTGATCCATTACCGCAAGGTGGTGGGCAACCTCTCGGATCTGCTTGCCCAAACCGACGCGGCAGACCTGCCCGGCAGCATCGGCATCATTCATTCCCGCACGCCGGGCGCTACCGCCGTAGAGGGTGTGGAATACGGACACCCGTTCGTGACCGAGCGCGATGGCGAGATCCGGGCAGCGATGGTGTTAAACGGCTACGCGGGGTGCTTTAAGCCGCGCGTAGAGGAGCGCGTAAAGATCACGCAGGATCTGCTCTCCCGCGGCGCCAAGATCCGCTCGCATTGCAAGGGCGAGGCCAACCTCAACCTTCCCGACGGCACTTGCGTGCATAGCTCGGACGTATTCTGCCAGCTGACAGACGTTCACGTGCAAAACGGACTTGATCCCGCCACGGCTGCCGCACGCGCGTTTTCGGAAATGCCCACCGAGGCCGTGATCCTGATGCTCTCGCTTGCAAAGCAAAGCGCCATCACCTATGCGCGCTTCAATTTCCCGATGCACGTGGCACACAGCGCCCACGGCACGTATCTGGCCACCTCTCCACAGGCGATGCCCGAGGACGCGGGCGACTATCACCTGCTGCCGCTGCGCTCGTCGGGATATATCTATGCAGATCATTTTGAATGTCGCCCTTTCCCCGAAAAGATCGCCTCGATCGCGCCGCTCACACCCGCCCGCCGCGCAAAGGTGCAGGAGATCATCACCGCGAAGCTGCGCGAGGGCGAGCAGACCGTCAACTCTCTTGCCAAGGCCATTCGCCCCGCCTTTGACGGGTATGATTGCGCACAGATCGGCGCGGCGATCTATCCCGTGCTGGACGAATTGGAGCGCGACGGCGCGCTCCAACGCGAGCGCCGCTACGAAAGCGGACAATTTGAGGGGCTGCAAGCACCGCTTGACTATATGTGGCTGTAAGAGAGTGGGGCTTTTGCAAAAGCCCCACCCCCTCAATTCCTTTCAAAATCACCCCGTTTCGGGGGTAATCCTATTCAAGGAGAGCTTTTATGCAACAAAAGATCCTTCCCTATGCCGCAAAATGCGAAAACCGCTTTGATGCCACGGCAACCGAGCTTTTCGCCATGAAAAAAACGCTCGGCCACCTCAACGAGGCGCAGGGCGGCTGCCTTATCGGTGACTTTTACTATCAGGCGTTCGTCTACCGTCACCGTCCCTCGGGGCAGGAGTTAAACGAGGTCAAGATCGCCAAGGTGGATATGAAAAAGGGCGAGATCGTGCAGACAAGCCGCACCCTTTTCTTGCACCACGCCAACGATATGACCTACAACAAAAAAACGAACAAGCTGCTGGTCTGTAACAACGCGCCGCACCGCAACTGGCTCTCGGTCATTGATCCCGACACCTTGGAAATGGAGCGCACCATCGAGCTGCCTGTGCAGATCTTTGGCATCTCCTACAACGAAAAGAAGGACGCTTACGCGGCGGGCATCTCCTTTGGCAAAAGCTTTTGCCTGCTGGACGCCGACTTCCGCGTGATCGACGACAAGGTCTATCCCCCCTCTCCCCTTACCGAGCGCTACGTCAATCAGGGCATCGGCTCTGACGACGATTTCATCTATTTCGCGTTCTGGGACGCCTACACGCTGAAAAACGATCCCGAAAACTTCCAAGGCACGGTCGCGGCCTACCGCTGGGACGGCGAATTTGCGGGGCTGATCGATTTCAATATCGGCTCTAACGAGCCGGAAAACCTTTCCACGCGCGATGGCAAGATCATTCTGGTCGCAAACAGCGAGGAATGTATGCACTGCTATCAGCTCTCTTGAAAAGAGGATCACTATGGACAAGCAAAAAATGCAAAAGGCGCGCGAATGGGTGCGCGCCGAGCTTGAAAAATGCACCGAATTTTGGTTGAAAAACGGCATCGACCGCAAGCACGGCGGCGTTTACACCTGCCTTGACCGCACGGGCAAGGTCTATTCCACAGACAAATCGGTTTGGATGCAGGGCAGATGCGCGTGGACCTTCTCCTTCCTTTGCGCCCGCTACGGGGTAAAAAAGGAGTGGCTGGACGCGGCAAAGTCCTGCCTTGATTTCCTGGAAAAATACTGCCTGAACAAATCAGCAGACGACAGAATGTATTTCACCGTCACCGCCGACGGCAAGCCCCTGCGCCAGCGCCGCTATTTCTATTCGGAAACCTTCTACTCGATGGCGAACGCGGAATATTACGGCATCACGGGCGAGCGCGAGCATCTGGAACGCGCGCGCCGCGCCTACGAGCGCTACTTTGACCTGTGGCAGGGCAACATCAAGGATCCCACGGGCCTTGGCCCCAAGGGTATCGTCGAAACGCGCACGGGTCGCGCGTTCGGTCTGCCGATGATCTATCTGAACATGACCTCGGTAATGCTCCGCGCGGATCCCGCGCGCGAGTCGCTGTACCTGGAACGTGCCAAGCTGTGCGTGGAGGATATCTTCCGCTACCACGTGCATCCCGAGCTGAAATGCACCCTGGAAAACGCAGGCCCTGATGGCGAGGCACGTCTGGACTTTACCGAGGGGCGCATCGTCAACCCCGGCCACGATATTGAGGGCGTGTGGTTCATGCTGGAACACGCCAAGCGCACAAATGACGCGGAATTGATCAAAAAATGCGAAACGGTATACGATTTTGCGATGTCCGCGGGCTGGGACAAGGAGTACGGCGGCCTGCTTTACTTCGTGGACGCGCTGGGGCTTCCGCCCGAGGCGTACGAGCACGATATGAAGTTCTGGTGGCCGCACAACGAGATCCTGATCTCCTCGCTGATGCTTTACCGCGACACGGGCAAGGAAAAATATCTGGACGATTTCTACCGCACGCTGGACTGGTGCAAGCAACACTTCGCCGATCCCGCGTACGGCGAGTGGTACGGCTATCTGCGCCGCGACGGCAAGCCCACTGAGCCCTCTACCAAGGGCTCCACGTTCAAGGGCCCTTTCCACCTTCCCCGCTGCCTTGCCATGGTGGACGGCATGATGGGCGAGCTTTTGGGCGAATAAGCCCCCAAACGGTATGAAAAAACGGAGGAAACACCATGATAAATATGCGTATTGCGGGCAGGGGCACCGTCCCCGCCGGAGAATATGACAAGGTGTCACTGAGCGGCAGCGGCCGCCTGTTCGGTGAGGTGTGCTGTAACAATTTCTCGGCCGTCGGCAGGAGCAAGGGCGAGAGCGTCACGTGCGCCGAAGGATTTAAGGTGTCCGGCTCAAGCTCCTTTTCCGGTACGGTCAAGGCACAAAATATCCGCGCGGCCGGCTCGTTTTCCTGCGACGGCGATCTGATCGCGCAAGAACAGCTCCACGCGTCCGGCTCCTTGCGCGTCGGCGGCGATCTCCAAGCCGCGAGCGTGCGCATCGCGGGCGAACTTGAATGCAACGGTGCGCTTTGCGCCAAGGAGGCGGAGCTGCAAGCCGACAAGCCCATGCGACTGGATAGCATCACGGGCGGCAACGTTCGCACGCGAAGAAAGCTGATCTCGATTTTCCGCAAAAGACGCGTAAGCGTCACCACGGCGATCGAGGGGGACGCACTTGACCTGGAATACCTCACCACCCCGCGCGTCAAGGGACACAATATCATCATCGGAAAAGGGTGCAGGATCGATCTCGTACAGCATAGCGGCGAGATCAAGATCTCCCCCAAGGCAACCGTAGGAAAGGTGGAAAAAACAT
>JAZQWF010000070.1:0-32032 GCA_045632185.1 Eubacteriales bacterium | reverse complement strand
GCATTGGGGCAGTACTTGCGCACGTTGGCGGCGATCTCGCGCATCATGGGGATGGTGCGCAAAGCGCGGATAAATCCACCGGGGCCTGCGGTATCGCCCACGGACTGATACACGCCATACTTTTCGGGCGCATGTACATCCACCTGCATTTCGTCAAAGGTGCCGGGAAGGATGGATACGATCACAAAATCGGCATTTGTCATGGCTTCCTTTGCCGTTTCCACAGCCTTGTACTTCCAAGCCGCGCCGTCGATCTTGTTGCCGATGACCTCGTTATCCTGTGCGGCCTTGAAATCGATATCGTAAAGGTACACGGTACCGGAGATATCGGTGGCCTTCTTCAAATCGTTCATCAGCGTCCAAGCCCAGCCGCGCGAGCCGCCGCCGATGTACGCAAGCTTCAATTCTTTTACACAACCGTTTTCGTAAAGCATAGTTTGCCTCCGTTTATTAAGATGTCTTCATTTTACCATACTTGCGCGCGGCTTGATATAAGAATATTGCCTATTTGGGCGCGTTATTGTAAAATATTGCGTTTTCGCGCTCTTTTTTTTGCCAAAAAGCACGCGCCGCACGATTTTTGCCGCAATATTTTACAAACAAGCCGCATGAGGGCAATATTGTACTATCTTTTCGCGCGTATTTGTATTAAAATGAGAATGGAATTTTGTTTCCCCCATCACAAAAAAAGGAAAACGGTGAAAAACATGAAAGAAAAAGTAATTTATACCGAGCGCTTTATTCAGTTCGGCGAGGGTGGCTTCCTGCGCGGCTTTGCGGATTGGATGATCCAGAAAATGACCGAGCAGGCAAGCTTCGATGCCTCCGTCGTCGTGGTGCAGCCCATCGAGAAGGGCATGTGCGACATGCTGACGGCACAGAACTGCCAATATACGCACCTTATCCGCGGCGAGGAGGGTGTAGAGGCGTCCCAGATCGACGTCATCTCCCGTTGCGTAAAGCCCTACGAGGATTTTGACGCTTACCTGGCTCTTGCCGCACAAAAGGAGCTGCGCTACGTCATCTCCAACACCACCGAGTCGGGCATCGTCTTCGTAGATACCGATAAGCAGACCGACGCGCCCCCCTCCTCCTTCCCCGCAAAGGTCACGCTCCTGCTCAAACGCCGCTTTGACTTGGGGCTTGACGGCTTTGTGTTCCTTCCTTGCGAGCTGATCGACCGCAACGGCGACAACCTGAAAAAGTGCGTGCTGCAATACGCGGATCTGTGGAACCTCGGCGCGGACTTCGCTGCTTGGGTCAACGAGAAAAACGTATTCTGCAACACCCTTGTTGACCGCATCAACACGGGCTACCCCAAGGACGAGCAGATCGACCTTGGCTACACCGACAATATGCTGAATACCTCCGAGTATTTCCACCTCTGGGTCATCGAAACCGACCTTGATCTGGACGCGGAGATCCCCTTCAAGAAGGCGGGACTGAACGTCATCGTCACCCGCGACGCGCTGGAAAAGTACCGCACCCGCAAGGTGCGTATCCTCAACGGCGCGCACACCTCGATGGTTCCCTACGCCCTGCTTTGCGGCTTCGACACCGTCAAGTCCTGCATGGACGACGAGAAGATGCGCGCATACGTGCGTAAATGTGTATTTGAAGAGATCATTCCCACGCTTGACCTGCCCAAAGCCGAGCTTGAAGATTACGCCGAGAACGTGCTGACGCGCTTCTCCAACCCCTACATCAAGCACTTCCTTTCCTCGATCGCCCTGAACTCCGTCAGCAAGTTCAAGGTGCGCGTGCTTCCCTCTATTCTGGAATACAAGAAGCGCTACGGCACCTATCCCCAGACTCTTGTGTTTGCGCTTGCCAAGCTGCTTGCCTTCTACAAGACGGATATGACCAATGACGATCCCGCTGTGACCGAGTTTATGAAGACCAAGTCCGTGGCAGAAATTCTTGCCAACACCGCATTCTGGGGCGAGGATCTTACCGCCCTGCTTCCCGAGGTGGAAAAGTATGCTGATCAATAAGCTGGATAACGTCGAGGTCAACCTCGAAAACGGTCACAAATATGCCCTTTGCGACATCAAAAAGGGCGAGAACGTGATCAAATACGGCAATCCCATCGGCCACGCCACCGCCGACATCAAGGCAGGCGAGCACGTGCATACGCACAACGTGGCCACCAACCTTTCCGACAATCTGACCTACACCTATGTGGAGAACACCGCCGCGTTCCCCATCGCGCCCACGGGCAGAACCTTTATGGGCTTTCTGCGCGAGAACGGTGAGGTCGGCGTACGCAACGAGGTGTGGATCATCAACACCGTTGGTTGCGTAAACAAGATCTCTGAGCGTCTTGCCGCCCTCACGGGCGCGTACGCGTTCCCCCACCCCTTCGGCTGCTCGCAGATGGGCGGCGACCAGGAGCTGACGCAGAAGGTGCTGCGCGGTCTTGTGAACCACCCCAACGCCGCAGGCGTGCTGGTGCTGGGACTTGGCTGCGAGAACAACAACATCGCCGTGTTCAAAGAGGTTTTGGGCGAATATGACCCGAAACGGGTCAAATTCCTCAACTGTCAGGACGTAGAGGACGAGATCGAGGCAGGCGTGGCGCTCATTCGCGAGCTGCAAGCTTATGCCAACACGTTCCAGCGTGTAGAGCTCCCCGTTTCCAAGCTGCGCGTTGGCCTGAAATGCGGCGGCAGCGACGGTTACAGCGGCATCACGGGCAATCCCCTTGTCGGGCGCTTTTGCGACGCGCTGATCACCGAGGGCGGCAGCTGTGTGCTGACCGAGGTACCCGAAATGTTCGGTGCCGAGCATCTTTTGATGGCGCGCTGCGTTTCGCGCGAGGTGTTTGACAAGACCGTTGCCCTCGTCAACGATTTCAAGGATTATTACAAGCGCCACGATCAGGTGGTATACGAAAACCCCTCCCCCGGAAACAAGAAGGGGGGCATCACGACCTTGGAGGAAAAGTCGCTCGGTTGCGTACAAAAGGGCGGCTCTGCCCCCGTTGTAGACGTGCTGAACTACGGTGATCGCGTGACCAAGAACGGTCTTTCTCTTTTGGACGGTCCCGGCAACGACATCGTGGCCATCACCAACCTCACCGCCGCAGGCGCACATATCATTCTGTTCACCACCGGCCGCGGCACGCCCCTTGGCGCTCCCGTTCCCACCGTAAAGGTCGCCACCAACCACGCCCTTGCCGAAAACAAGAGCGGCTGGATCGACTACGACGCCTCTCCCGTGCTTGCGGGCAAGGATATTGACGCGGATTTCTTTGGACACGTCATCGAGGTTGCCTCCGGCAAGGAAACGAAAAACGAGCTGCACGGCTACCGCGAAATTTCTATTTTCAAAAGCGGCGTTACGCTGTAAAAAGGAGAACACGTATCTATGAAAACCATCATTCACGACGACTTTTTGTTGCAGAACGATACGGCAAAGCACCTGTATCACACCTACGCCAAGGATCTGCCGATCATTGACTACCATTGCCACCTCAACCCCGCCTGGATCGCAGAGGATCACCGTTTTTCCGATCTCGGCGAGCTTTTGCTTGCAGGCGACCACTACAAGTGGCGCGCCATGCGCTCCTTTGGCATTGAGGAGGAGTGCGTAACGGGCAGCGCAAGCTGGCGCGAGAAATTCCGCGCGTTTGCCAAGACGCTCACCTACTGCATCGGCAACCCCCTTTACCACTGGACGCATCTGGAATTGAAGCGCTACTTCGGCATTGATGAGATCCTCACCGAAAAGAACGCAGACGAGATCTTCGACAAGTGCTCCGCGCTCCTTGCCACCGAGGGCTACTCTGCCAAGGGACTGATCGCGCGCTCGGGCGTTGAGGTCGTTTGCACCACCGACGATCCGATCGACACCTTGGAGCATCACAAGGCGATCCGCGAGAGCGGCTTTGCCACCAAGGTGCTGCCCACCTACCGCCCCGATAAGGCGGTCAACATTCACAAGGATACGTTCCTGCCCTACATTGCGCAGACGGGTGTCAAGACCTACGCCGAATTGAAGGCGTGGCTTGTCGCCTCCATCGACCGCTTCCACGAGAACGGCTGCCGCCTTTCCGACCACGGCCTTGACTTCATTCCCTACGGCGTGGGCGATGCCGCAGCCATCTTCGACAAGGTTATGAATGGCGGTGTAGCAACCGAGGAGGAAACGCAGATCTATATGACCGACCTGCTTTGCTTCTTTGCGCGCGAGTATCACAAGCGCGATTGGTGCATGCAGATCCACGTTGGCGCGATCCGCAACAACAGCACCCGTATGTACCGCGCTCTTGGCCCCGACACGGGCTTTGACAGCATCGCGGAAACCAAGCTCCCCGAAAATCTTGCCCGCCTGATGGATATGTGGGACATTGACGATACGATGCCCAAGACCATTCTCTACTCGCTCAACCCCAAGGATAACTACGTGCTGGGCACGCTGATGGGCTGCTTCCAGAAGGCACCCCACCGCTCTAAGATCCAGCTCGGCTCCGGTTGGTGGTTCAACGATCAAAAGGACGGCATGGAACAGCAGCTTTGCGCCCTTGGCAACCTCGGCGTGCTTGGCGCGTTCGTGGGTATGCTCACCGACTCGCGCAGCTTCGTTTCCTACCCCCGTCACGAGTACTTCCGCCGTATCCTTTGCAACCTGATCGGCACTTGGGTCGAGGAAGGCCAGTACCCCAATGACGAGGAGGCCCTCTCGAACATCATTCGTGGCATCTGCTATCACAACGCGAAAGAGTATTTTAAATTCTAAGAGATGCGCATGGGGGTGCTTTTAAAAAAGCCACCCCCACACCCCCGCAAAACTCTTTGAAAAAGGATAAGACGCGTAGCCGCTTTGATAGCGAAAACGCCTTAGAAAAACAAAAAAGCCCCCAAACGGGGGCTTTTTTGTTATATTTAACACGCCAAAATGGAAGCCGTGGCAAGCAGATTTGGATGCAGAAGGCGTGATAAGGAAGCGACGCTGTATACAAATACTGCGAGCGCCCTTAGCGCATCTTATGCGCCAAATATGGAAGCCACCCTCAGGAGGCAACCGTATTCAATGTAACCTCACCCTTGGAATAGTAGGTGTCCGGCTCGTAGCTCATCACACGCAGCGTGATAGCCGTGCCTGCGGCGGGAGCTTCAAAAAACGTGATGCTTTGCACGTATTCGCCGGGCTTGATCAGGCCGGTCTCGCCAAGGATCTCGTTTGTTTTCTTATCCTGCACGCGCAATTTCAACCACACGGTGTTTTCTGCGGGGCTGGTAAACCACACGTCCGCTTTATCGCCCTGCACGTCAACAACGCCGCACACGCCAACCTTATACACGCCACGCGCATCAAGCACGCTGTATCCATTCTCCCCTTCCGCAATAGCAGGCACACCTGCCACAGCGTTGGCATCAAATGCGGGAGGGACAAATTGTGGGGTTTCCTTTTTACAGGAAGCAAGGCAGACGGTCATCAGGGCAAGCAGGGCCAGGGTCAGGCAAAGCAATCTTTTTTTCATGGGGGTTCTCCTTTTGAGAAATCTTAGAGGGGGACTACCCCACCACCAACTTCGTTGGTCCCCCGCCCCTCACAAGGGGCGGACTATGTGTAGCCGCATAATTACTACAAGCATTTTTAACCTTGATCCGCGCTGTTCGCGCTCGGTTGTCCGCCCCTTGTGAGGGGCGGGGGGCCGCTTGCGGTGGTGGGGTAGCTTTTTCATTTTTCCCTTTGTGGTCGCGCACCGCACGGCGATGCACGTTCAGAAAGGGGCAAGGCGGCAATGCCGCCTTGCCTTTTTTTGTTATGTTGGTTTAATTTAAGGTTGGACCAAATTACTTTGCAGCGATGGTAACGGTAATGGTACCAACGGTGGTAGCGGTGGTCATGGTGTTCTCGGGAGCGCCGGAAATGGTGAAGGTTACGGTCTTAGCGGGAGCCTCTGCAACAGCAGTACCCTCAGCGGATTCAAGATCAAAGGAACCCTCGGAAATGGCACCATTCACAGCACCGGTGTAGCCGGCATCCTTTGCGTAAGCAACGGTTACCGCAACAGCTGCGTTGGAGTGGTTCTTCACGGTGATGTCAGCGCTGGTCTTGTTCCAAGCAGCAGGAACGGTGTCGGGATAGCTATGGTTCTCAGGATTCCAAGCGCCGGTAGCGGTATCGGTGTAGGTGAAGTTCATGTCGCCGAAGGTAACGTCAACGCTGTAAACCTTATCGGTGTTGGTAGCGCCTGCAACATAGGTTGCCTTAACGGCACCGGTTGCGGGAGTAGTGGTGTTAGCGGTAGCTGCAAAGCAGGTTACTGCGAGAGCGCAAGTAAGTACAAGTGCAAGTGCAAGTGCAAAAAACTTTTTCATGGTAATTTCTCCTTAAAATTTATTTTTGTTTGATTTTATGGAATGCTTTTTAATTACTGAGCAGCAGCGATGGTAACGGTGATGGTACCAACAACGGTGTCGTCCTTTGCGGCATGACCAGAAACCTTAACGGTAGCGGAAGCGGAGGGAGCAGCAGCATAAGCGGTATCAACGGCGCTGGCAAGGTTCAGCGTAGGGTTCTCAACAGCAACAACTACACCACCATCATACTCACCGGCAGCGTAAGCAACGGTAGCAACGATAGCAGCATTGGAGTGGTTGGTCACAGTAACGTTAGCAGAGGTCTTGTCCCACGTTGCCTCTGCGATATCAACGTAGTTGTGAGTAGCGGGATCCCAAGTACCCTGAGAAACGGCGGTGTAGTTGAAGGTCATGTCATCGAACACAACGTCAACACCGTAAACGGTAGCGGAGGTGCCGCCCGCCTGATAGGTAACGTTTACGTCCTGAGTAGCTTTTTCGCCAAGAGCATCAAGCTTAACAGTTTCTGCGAAGCAGGTTACTGCCAGCGCAAAGGTGAGAACGAGTGCAAGTGCAAGTGCAAAAAACTTTTTCATGGTGTTTCTCCTTAAAAAATTATTTTTTTTGCGACCTCGTCGCGTGGGGATATTGTTGCCCTCGGGGTTGCCGAGCGCGTCGCCCCTTATCGGGGCGCTGTTGCCCTCGGTTTTGGCCGAGCGCGTCGCCCCTTATCGGGGCGCTGAGGACGTCGTCCCACCGAAATCGGTGAGTTAATCTTTGCAGGGGCGACGTCCTCGACGCCCCGCTTGTGCTTTTATGCACGGTTGGGGTGGCAAGGCGGCGTTGCCGCCTTGCCTTTTGCTGTGCTCTGAATTCAAACTGCGTTTGAATTACTCACCAACAGCAGCGATGGTAACGGTAACGGTACCAACAACAGCAGCGTCTGCGTCCTCAGCAGGAATGCCGGATGCGGTCAGGGTTGCAGTCTTGGTAGCAACGCTTGCGCCTGCAGCTGCAGCCAGAGTGGCCTCTTCGCCGCCGGTCAGGGCAAATGCAGCGGTGCCGCTTGCAGTACCTGCTGCGTATGCAACGGTGGCCTTAACAGCTCTGTTGGAGTGGTTGGTGATGGTGATGGTAGCATCAGCATCTTCCCACGCGCTGGTGCCGGAGTCCTTCTCCACATGGTTTACAGCGTCCCATTCCTGGGCGGACTGTACGTAAGTGAAGGAAAGGGATTCCCAAGCCACGTCAACAGCATAGGTTGCAGGAGCTGCAGTACCGTCGGTATAGGTAACCGTTACGTTCTGCGTTTCGGTATAGGGCACCTCGGTAACAGTAGCTGCAAAGCAGGTCACGGAGAGTGCAAGCACCATCACAAGTGCCAGGGAGATCGCAAAAAACTTTCTCATAATACAATTTCTCCTTATTCATTTTTTATTTATTGCCTTGATCGGGCCGCGTGGCGCTCGCACAGCTTGAAAACAACGGTTTTCGGACAAGAGAGCGGGCAAGCGGCGAATGCACTTCGCGAAACTTCGCTCCTCACTCTCTGTCTTGTGCCGATCGCCGCGCCTTCAAACGGCGCGAACGTCACACGGCCTTCCCTTGGCTATAAATCGGAACTTACTCGCGTACGGTAACCGTAACGACGATCTCGGAATTTACG
Organism: Eubacteriales bacterium; assembly: GCA_045632185.1. Lineage (GTDB taxonomy): Bacteria > Bacillota > Clostridia > Oscillospirales > CAG-272 > Firm-07. The sequence goes on along the minus strand of JAZQWF010000070.1, from coordinate 24,055 downwards.
ATCGAGCATTCATTGGTTTCGGGATCGTAAAATCTTACCACGATCTTCGCATTGGTGGCGTACACGCCGGCGGGGATATTGATCCCCTCCTTCAAGTCAAGCGTGGTGATACGCTTGGCGGGGGTCAGCAGACCGCTTTCGGCAAGAACGTTGCCCTGCACGATCAGCTGAATGGATACGTTATGCGTGGAACGATTGGGGTTGGCAAACAGCAAGGATACCTTTTTGTCCGACAGGTCGATCTCTACCTCGTTCGAGTAGATCATACCTACCGCACCGCCGCCGGTGGGGGCTTCCAGCTTCTCCTCGTCATCCTCCACATCCTCGGCCCCCTCTTCAAGGGGGGGCGCGGGATAGTCGGGAGTGATGCCCGGAATAGTAACGGGACCGTCCGGTTCATCCGGAGTCAGCGTAACCACCAGCACCACCGTAGTGGTCGTAGCCAGCAGCAAGCAGGCCAAGATGATGATCAGCAGTTTTTTGTGTGATTTGATCAAGGAAAGAATTTTATTCATTACTTTCACTCTCCTTATGAGCTAAACGTTACAGTGACGTTACCGATCACCTGATCGGTAATATCCTTGCTGGGCAGCGCCGTGGTGCCCAAGGTAAATGTGAAGACCTTATAGTTCTTCGCTGCGATGGTTGCAGTACCGTTATCCGAGAAGGTGCCCGTGAAGTTGGAGTATCCGCTTGCGGCGGTGAACTTCAACTCAACGTTAACACTGGCGTCCGCGGTGCTTGCGTTGCTGACCACGATGCGGTTATCGCCATTGGCGACCCAACCCGCCTCGCGCGTTGCAGCGCTGGCGCCCTCGTACTGGTGGGTTTCTGCATTCCAGGTGCCCAGCGTAGAGCCATCGTCCTGATAGGTGAAGCTGAGATCGCCCCAGACGATATTCACGCTGGTCGTTTTCTTGGAATCGTTGTGAATATAGGACTTCTTGTCACTATCGGACTGCGTTCTCTTGTAACTTGTGTCATACTGACCGTTCTCAGTCAGCTTCACACCTTTAAAGAGATCCTTGATGCCCTCGTAATCGGGACGTGCTGCCAGGAATTCCAGCGTATTGTACGTGCCGTAGGGTGCGGACCAGGTGTACTCGGCATTGGTTGCACACCAGACGTTGGCCGCGTAACGGAATGCAACCTTTTGCCCTTCGTTGCCGTTTCGGAACGTGTTGAAGTATACATAACTCTTGTAGCTGGGAGCATTGTGCGAGAAGTAAACCGCGGTGGGCGCGATGCGCTTATACAGGATACGCTCGCAGCCGATGTTGCCGTGGTGCGCCAGCTGCACGATGTCAGATGCCAGGTAGTTGCCGTTGCCGTTTGCATCACCGCCGTACATTTCGCAAAGGATACGGCTGGAATGACGCCAGGAGTCACCCAGGTAAAGCACCTGCGCGCTCTGGCTGTGCAGGGTATCGGCGGGATCCTCGTCGTTCAGCTTGTTGTAGATGGTGAAGCGGACAACAGTATTGGTATCATTGGTGTTGATGATATCGAAGGGGGCGTGATCCATAAAGGTCATCAGCACTTCGATTTCCAGGTTTGCAAGATACAGCTTCTGGCCGGTGCAGACCTTGATATACTTGCCGTTACCGCCCTTGAACTTCGCGATCAGATTGTTGATATCGCCTGCGGAGAACTGAACCTCTGCATTCTTGTAAACGCTCTGTTGTACGGGCACGTTTGCGATCACGTAATCCAGTACGATACCGGGTCTTTCAACAACGCCGTTGCTGTTTTTCTTATCCTGACCGTACGTGTTTGCAAAGTTGTTGAATGCCGAAACGTGATCCCAGTGGGTATGCGTCAGATACCATGCTGCGATGTGCAGGGGCTGCTCGACAGTGGGGGCGTGACCGTACACGTTGGTATACATTTCCACCATGACGTTATAGATTGCTTCTACCTCGGTCGGATCGCCGGCACTGGTGTTGCCGGTACCGCCGCCGTCGATGACCAGGAAGCGTCCGTCCTCCAACATGTACACGTGGCCAAGACCAACAGAGCTGCTCTGGAAGGAGAGCGTCGTCTGCAACGTGTTGGTCACCTTATCGTAGGTAAAGTCGGGGGCATTGATGCCTGCATCGGGCATCGTCACGGAATTGAGAGGCATCGAAACCACGCGCAGTACCTTCTGGTGGTCGCGGTTTTCGAAATAGCTGTCATCGAAATTGGGGGTCTTTGCACCGCTGAGCGTTTCAAGGAATCCAGGCTCATATTCATCAGCCAGCAGATCCTCTTCCTCTGCGTACAATCCGTTGTCGCCGTTGGTTCCGTAGAAGGTAGACTTGAATTCGTAGTCATTGTACGCCACGTACAGTGCAAGGCCTGTTGTCGTGTTCTGATACAGACGGAACATGTTGTTGCCGATCACGTTCTGCCATACGACCTCATATCCCTGCGCTTCCAGCACCTTGCAGTAAGCTACGAGAGCGGCCTGGCCCTCTTGGGTGGTGTCGTAACCGCTGTATACGTACTGCAACGAGTTGCTGTCCACGTACTGACCACCCCCAAGCGTGCCGTCAGCGGGCTTGGTGAAGTCATTTCTCCACGCGCGGTTGGCCACGAACTTGTAGATCGTACCGTCCGGAACGTTGGGAAGGGTGACCGTATTGCCCTCGGTACAAAGCGCCAATGCGGATTTGAAGGACTCAGCTGCCTGAGCCAGTGCAGCATCGTTCCAGGCAAGCACCAGGATCTTGTTGCCTGTAAAGACGATGGCAAACTCATTCATCTCGATCCGGTTCAAATAGGTCTGTACCTCGGCGCGGTTGGCGATGCCAATAATGATCTCGCGGGTTGCCGTGGTGGTGTCTGCATAAGCGATGATATCCGTTCTACCGGTCAGCGAATTCAGCAGTTTGGCAAGATCCCACGCGTAGTAGTAATCGTATCCGGATGCATCCGTTGCGGGAACGTCCGTTGCCTCAGCATCATCCGGAACCGGGTTAGCCACGTAAGTGGTCGCGTCATAAACGATGTTGTAGTTGACATCGTTTGCAGTTGCAACGGTGATCTTATTGCTGACGTAATCCGTCTTGTTCAGCGTTGCAAGCAGTGCGCCTACACCGTGATAGTGAAGCGTTGCTTCCTTAGAGTTGTAGATGATATCCTTTGCGTCGCCTACACCGTCGAAGCCGATCCAAGCGGAGTTATGCTGGTATTCATTCTGATAATCCGTGGTAATGGTTGCACCGTCAACCACGATCACACCTGCGTTACCGCCGAACACACGGATCGCGTAAGCGCTGTGAAGCGACGGATACTCCTCGGGATATACGCGCTGGCCGTTTTCATTGTGAGTGGGGAATACGACCTTGTGCGTCAGCGTTGCGGTTTCGGTGATCACAATATTGCCGGCAAAGGTATGCGCGCTCTCGTTGCCGATCAAGATCATGTACTGGGCATTGGGGCCGTATTCAGTCCAGTTGCTACCTTTTACCAGATGGTAGTTGACCTGCTCGCCCTGGAAGTACACGTAAGAGTAGATCTTGCCCTCAATTACAATGTCACCCGTAACGGACGCGTTGTAGAAGATGACCTGGTAGTTACGCGTGCTCTTGATCTCGGCAGGAGCGCCGTCCTTGTAGCCTACGGAGGAGTTTGCGTCGATATGCAGATCGAAGTTGTGGTGACCGGTGCCGCTACCCACGTAGATCATCGCGTTGCGTACAGCACCCAAGGCAACACCGTAAACATCGGTATTGATCAGGCTCAGCGAGGAGGAGGCTACGTCGTCGTAAACGGTCTTTTCGTTTTCGATGTGAGAATCGCGCTCAAAAGCGATCAGACGAGCCTTGGCGTCGATCTCCAAGTTCTTCAAGGTCAGATGTACGTTACCGACACACTTGAAGATGCGAGAAGCACCGTTACCGCCATTCGTGATCAGAATGGGATTCGCAGGATCTGCGCCCTGAATGGTGAGTGTCTTGTTCGTGATGACCGCACGGGCGCCGATCACATTGCTGAGCAGGGTGATCGTGCCGCCGTCACCCACAAGATCAACGGCCTTGTTCAGCGAGTAGTAGTTGGCAACGCCCTCTACTCTGACACCGTAGTTTACAGCGGCGTGCGCATCGCTTGCAAACATAACGTTTTCCAGCTGCACGTATGCCAGGCGGTTATTCTTAGCCATCTTGGCCGAGCCAAGATCAACATCCTTGAACAGGATCACAGTGGTGTTATCCTCGCTGTCGGTTGCGTAATCGTAAACCAAAGCATCCTTCACGCCGGAAACATCGACGTTACCGGTAACCGTGTAAGTACCGTTGAAAGACTTGCCGTTCAAGCCGATCAGGTTGCAATTTTCGTTGGTGGTGTACTTACCGCCGTTAAAGCTTACAACGGTAGCCGCATTGGTCGCGTCCAGACAAACGATCGCGTTCCACGTGCCTGCATAAGCGTTGACGTGCAACAGCTGAACGTCTGCGTGCTCGGTAAAGTACAGATCCAACGTCTTGTCGCCCATCTTGAACATTGCCGCGCGGCGGGCATTAGCCGAGCCGCTTGCGTCAAAGGTCAGGCCGTAGATGACCGTACCGTCAATGGTAATGCTACTGCCCTCGGCAACGATGTTACCGGAGGCGGTGAAGTCAAACATACCCTGACGGGCGCCCGTCTTCGTGCCGTTGGTCTGCATCTTGATCGAGGAGCCCTCTTTCAGGTTCACCGTGAGAAGCGCGGTGGATTCGGAGTACAGGAAGTAGCCGCCGGTGAAGTTGGGGGCCTCGATCTCGGCGTTCGCTTCAAGATCAAGCTTTGCGGTGTTTGCCTCACCCTTGGCGGTGACGTTTACAAAGCCACTGCCCATCAGGATCTTTACGTTCTTGATTACCAGGTGAGCATTCTCGCCCAAATTGAATACGGGATAACCGCCCATCTTGACAGTCTGCTTGGTGCTGCTTACGCTATCCAGCGTCAGCGTCACGCCCGTCAGCGTGGTGGTGCTGCCGTCACTCTTATTAGAGGTCAGCAGGTATACCGCAATTTCGGTAGCGCCCTGCCCCTTGGCATACTCAACCAAAGCAGAAAGAGTGTCGAAATAGTTCACGCCGTACGAACCGTTGACAACAGCGCCGCCATAGCGGTAGATCATGCCACCGGCCGCAGCGGCTGCCGCATCGGCATACACGCCCTGTTTCAGGTTTTGCACCGTGCCGCCATTGGTCTGTGCAAACGCGGTTGCCGCATCAAACGAGTTGAAGTAGTTGTAAACGCTGCCGGTTACAACCAGATACTGGATGGGATTTTGCTCTGCATCAGCAACTCTGGCAACCAACGCGCGCAGCGTAGCTTCCAGCACGTCGCTTGTATGCGTCATGCGGATCTTCGGGATCGTAGTAGCGACACCGGTCAGATACAGGTCCATATCACCCAGCGTAGACTTGCCGTTTACATCCGTGATCGCAGCAGCGGCGATCGTCATCTCCACGTTGCTGCTCTGGTCAACGATCGTGTGGTTGGCAGCCGCCTGTGCCTCGGTGCAGCTGAACTTGATGCTTGCCGTTTCGCTGACGTTGAACTTCAACGCCACGGCATTGTCTGCATTGAACATCCAGATGGGTCTTGCCTTATCGTTGCATCTGTCTGTGATCTCGATCGCGCCGTCCAAATTAACGGTAAAGCTTGCAAACGTGGTATAGTTTGCATAGAACATAATACTGTCAGTGGGTGAATCCGGCGCAAACATCAGCTTAGAGGTGGAGTCCACATTGACCGTGAAGGCATCGCATGTGCCGGTTGTACCGCCGCCACCCATAAAGACGGAGGAAGCAGAGCCGCCGGATACCCAAGCGTTCTCAAAGTTCAACGTGATGTCGCGATCTGCCTTGGCAAGATCGGTACGATCCGTGGTTCCGTACTGGAACAGGGGTCTGTCCGCGTGAACTGCGATATTTCGGAAGGTCACCGTTGCCTTATCCTGCAACGTGATAGAGTAACCGCCGTTACCGGAGAAGTAAAGATCGGCATTCGCGTTGCTGGCGTAGGACAGATCGTTTACGGTGCTGTCCTTGCCCACGAAGGTGATGTTCTTGTTATTGATAATGATGTTGGGCGCCTTGACGCGTACCAGGAGCTGCACGGTAGCCGTGCCACCGTCGGGAATATCGTTGAGTGCCGTTGCAAACAGGCCGGAGGAATAGAACGCACTGTCGTTGACCGCGATGGCAAATCCCATCTCGGCGGCCTTAGCCGCAGAAACTGCTACCAAGCTACCGCTTTCCTTGATCTTGGAATTCTTCATGATCATCGTGTAGCTCGTCTTCGCCAACACAGGGCCTGTGACATTAAAGATACAGTCGATCATGGTATAACTGGTGGCTGTACCACCGATCAGTGCCTTTTCAGAGGTGGAGTTGAAGGTCACACCGTCAAACACAACGTCCATCTTGCTGTTGAAGTTCAGGATGGGGTTCGTAGAGCTCGTGACGTTGTTTGCCGTGATAGAACCGCCGATAAACTTGACGTAAGCACCGGCCGTACCGGAGTAAGGACGCATGATGTGGTCGGTGGAGGTACCGGTAATGTCCACATTCGTAAAGGTTGCGTAAGGCACGGAGCTGCCCTGACCGCCAATGAACCAGCCGGAGGTGGTAGAGGTGCCGTTGGTGTAATCGATCGTCAGCGTACCGTTGTTACGCAGGTAGATGGTATGGGAGCCGGAAACCGCAGTATCGACGTAATCAAGGGTCACCTTTACGCTATCCTCCACCACGGAGGATGCGTTAACGAAGATCATCGCTCTGGAGTCGCCGCTGCCCGTCTTGGTAAACAGCACGTGATCCGCAGCAGTACCCGTAACGGTAAGGTTGACAGTACCGCTGAAGTAAACGTCCGCAGACGCGCCCAAATCGCTACTGGCAATACCGAAGGAGAACATACCCACACCGGTGTAATCGCCGCCGGTGATCGTCACGTCAGCCACGGACGCGCCGCCAAAGTAGAACGGAAGGCCGCTTGCCGTCAGCGTCACGTTATTCAGCATTGCGGTGCTCTTAGCGGTTGCCTCGGCATCGTCCACGCGCAGGAAGGTACCTACCGTTGCAAGGGTGGTAGAGGTAGCCGTGCTATTGATGATCAGGTTCTCAACCGTCAGCTGCGCGCCGTTGGTCAGCGTGAACAGATTGGCGGCAGAGGTGGTCAGCGTAACACCGTCCGCACCCGAGAAGGTAACGGTCTGACCATTCAATACAAAGGAAGTGTTTACGGTAGCGTTTGCCCAGAAATGCAGGCCGCCGGTGGTGGTTCTTTCCTCGAACTTCGCCACAGCGTTGTCCACCTTGGACGTGTAGTAATACGTACCGTCCGCCATTGCGCGGAACTTGATCAGAGTGACGATTACCGGAGTGGTCACGTCACCCGATTTGGTCGTTTCTGTTGCCTTCAAGGTCAGCAGCGCAGCCTCTTTGCTCAGATCGGAAGCGGAAATCACCACCTGAGGCACATGGCCATTTGTGACGCTTGCGTAATAGAGCTTCACCTTGGAAGCGTCAAACGTCAGGTTGCCGTTGTCGTTGGTAATTGCCTCTGCGGCAATGTTGATCAAATGATTCGCGGCAGAGCCGGTGGAATAGGTAACAAAGTAAGCGTTCTCGCACGCGGCCGCAATGGTGATGGAAAGCTCAGCCGTTTCGGTAATGTTCAGGTGCGTCAGGGAGGGGTTGTTACTGTGTACCAGCTCAAACGCGCTCAGGGTAGCACCCGTGCAATTAACGGTAACTGCACCGTCGATGTTCGCATAGCAGTAAGGATGCGTGTTGTGGTTGAAGGAAATGATGTAAACGTTGCCCGTAGCAGAGGTTGTGAAGTTGATCACAGAATCAGCGTCGATATTCACGATCGCCGTGTCGGCCTGCTCGCCGCAGCCGCCCCTATCCGTCGCATAGTGGTTACGCGAGCCAACCAGGGCACTCGCACTGCCGCCAACGGAAACAGTGGTGTTCACAAAGTTGATGGTAACGTCCTTATCCGCCTTCGCACCTGCCACCTTCTCGTTGGCGTTGTAGTCAACAAGCTGTACGGCGGTGCTGATATTCAGATCCTTGAAGGTCAAAGTGCCCTTGGAATAGATCGCAAAATACTTGTTTACAGTCACATGATACGTGCCCGTAATTGCCGTACCGGCAATAGTGACATTCTTATCAACGATCTTCACCTCGGAATAAACGCTAATGGGCGCGATCACGTAAATGGTCGCATCTGCACCCGTTTCCACATCGCTGAGTGCGGTGTTGAAATTGTTGTAATAAACACGTGTGTCGTCCGCATCCATATAAAGAGCAAGCGGCTTACACTCTGTCGAAGCGACCTTAGCGGTCAACGCAAGCAGTGCACTCTGCTGTGCAGCATCCGCGGGAACGCGAATCTCCGGCACGCCGTTTGCGTTGGCGTAGTACAGGTACATATCGCCAAGTCTGGATTTGCCGTTTTCATCCACAAGCGCCTCGGGTGCGATCGTCGCATAGAGCTTAGAGCCGGAAGCGGTTTCAAAGATCGCGTGATCGGCAGCGGCCTGGGTTTCGCTGCAAGTGAAGCTGATGCGTGCCGTTTCGGAAACGTTGAAGTAGATCGGAACGGTATTGGCATACACGATACGCACTCTTCTTGCTTGCGACGTACATCTATCCGCCACTTCCAATGCACCGTCAATGTTAAAGGTGATCTGCGTGCCTGCACTAAAGCCCATGTTAAACATCGTGCTGGGGTCAGTCGAGATGGGTGCAAAGAGCAGTCTGGAGGTCGCGTCCACGTTGACCGTAAACGAATTGTAAGCACCGCCGGAAGCCAGGAATACCGAGGAACCGGCACCACCCGCGGCAGCCGAGTTGATAAAGTTCAGCGTAATATCGCGATCCTCTTCCGCAATATTGGTGTTTGTGGGCGCCTGTACGTAGAACATGGGTCTGTCCGTATAGATCGCCATGTTGCGGAAGGTCAGCGTGACTCTATCATACAAGTTGATGATATATTTGCTACCACCGGTCATATACAGATCGGCGTTGGCCGAGCTTGTTGCGGTAAGGTCGCTTACCGTGGTGTCACGACCGACCAGCGTCAGATCCTTATTGCTGATGTTGATGTTGGTAAAGGAGATGCGTGCAATAAAGTACAACGTACCTGCGCCACCGTCCGGAACAGCCGCAACGGCATCAGCAAAGGCCTTGTAATAGCAGTCCGCCTTCTTGGCAGTCGCATAATTGCCCGTGCCGCCCAAAGCCGTACCGTCATTCAAGCGGATCACGTAGCCGCCGCAAGAAGCAGCAATCGCATCGGTTGCATAGTAGACATTGGTAGCACTTTCGATCGTGCCACCCAGAGTCTTCACATCGATAACGATGTCATTGAATGTAAGCTTGGAAACACCGGCAAATTGTGCTACACTGCCGGCCGCCTTGATCGCGGGAACACCGGTTTCATCTGCGGTAGCGGTAACGATAGCGCCCTTATCGCGGATGATCTGTGCATAGTCACCGGTATCGCACAGCATGTTGATCACGGTACCACCGATCAGGTTGAGCTTCAACTTGCCGTTGGTATTGCCATGCGTGTAGACAAACGCATGTCTTTGACCGGCAGCACCCACGTTGATCGTGGAGTTCTTTATAGTGATGCTGGTGGACTCTCTGTACATGTAGAACACCGCGGAATAGCCCGCCGCATTACCGCCGCTGGCAGAACCCTCGTGGCTCTGGTTCAGCGTAGCACCCTCAAAGATGGCCTCGATACCGTAGGTGCTAAGATTGTCGTATATCGTCGTGACCATAGCGCCGGTGCCGGTATAACCGGAAACGTAATGGTTCAGCGTACCGGTGAAGTACACCTTGGTCGGAGCGGATGCGCCACCCGTCTTCAGAACCGCACAAGAGTTGCCCGAAACGTAAGCGTCAATGGTACCACCCAAGGTGATCTCGGTTGCATTTGTCAGAGAGAACAACGTGGAGGCTCCGGGAATTGCTACGGGAGCGCCCGCTGCACCGACCTTGATCGTACCGTTCAGCTTGGTGCTGGAAACAACCTTGGATGCGGTAATGATAGCAATCGCACTGGGCGCGCTGGTAACCTCCAGCATAGAGCCGGGCTTCATTTCGATCGTGCCGAAGGCATCGGTCACGTTGATGAAGGGGCTCGCGGAGGAAGCACCCGTCACGCTGGTGCCGTTATCCAGAATGATCGCGCCTGCGGCACCGCTTGCGGTAGCAAGTCCGCCGTTGGTTACAATATTAATATTAGAAAGCGTCAGCTTGGCTCCACCGGAAATAGTGAACAGATAACCGGAGGAGACGTTTGTCACCGTAAAGGTGCTGCCTGCAAGGCTGGTCACGGTCACACTCTTGTTTGCAAGCGTAACGCCTGCGCTTGCGCTCGCGTCACTGATGAGGTATACGGTATCGCCGTCCTTGGCCACGTTGACGGCATCGACAAAGGAATAGCGAATGTTACCGATCTTCGCCTGGGGGGTGAAGGTAACACCGTTGGCATTTCCAAGCGAAACGTCCTCGGAAAGACCGATCACACCTTTGTAGATGTTGGGCGCATCGATGGTATAGGAGGTGGTTGCATTAGCGGAGGGGGTGATCGTAGCACCGTCAAAGATGATACTAATGGTTGTATTGGTGCTTGTCGTTCTGATCAGAGTGATCGTCTTATCGGCAGAAGTAACCGTAGAGGTAAGCGTACCTTCGATCACGATCTCACCGTTTGCCCAACCGCCATACGTACAGATCAAAGCGGTTCCCCTGGAAGCCTCGGTCTTAGAGCTGGGGCCCGTCACCGTGTCGGGCAACGTGCCGGTTTGCGACAGCACCGAGGATTCATCCACGTACAGGTTGGTATAGGCAGCTGACAAAACAACTAACGAAACGACGTCGCCAATTTTACCCGTATTAGAAACCTTCGTACCGGTCAGCTTCGCGCCGTTGACCAATCTCAAGGTCGCAGGAGCAGAAGCAGAAGTAGACCCCAACAGGAAGATCGCGCCGGGCGTTTTGATCTCAATGCCATCCAGAGTCAGCGTGCTACCGCCCAGAACCTGGATACGGTAATTTTCGCCCTGCACGGTAACAACCGCATTGTTGTAAGCCTTATACGTTACAGCGCCAAGGCCGGACAGCTTAACCGTTGTATAAACAGAACCAACGCTGCGGATCTGCCAGACCTCACCGCCGTAGCTGTTCAGCACGCTGAACTGCTTCGGCAGAAGCTGGGAGTGATAGAAGAAGTAATAGTTCCACTCCGCAGAGGGATCTGCAGAGTAGGTCATAGCGTAAGCTCCCAGACCATCATGAGCCATTTGGGCAAGCTTGGCAGCATCGGCCGCAGTGCCCTTGATGTGAACAGGGATGGCATCGTAAGAGGCCGCGTAAGTCAAGCTGAGCCAGGTTCCGGGGCAGGTAACCTTAGAGGCGTCCAGATAGACGGTAACGGCGGTTTTCTTACCCGTATCAGCCACGATCGGCTTAGAGGCGGTCATTTTGACAGTGCCCAGGATCTTTACGGTCATAGTCGCAGTCGTCGCCGTTCCATCCGAATTGGTAAACACGCCCGCACTACGGTAGATCAGACCCGTTGCAATAGCACCGGTGGAGTTGATCTCAGCGCCCTCAAGGATCTCGATCGTGTAGTTCAGATCAACAACGTAAGAGGCGTTCTCAACCACGTACTTCTTATTTTCACTATCATAGTACTGCTCGTGATCGTTATTCAGCGTATTACCGTTATCATAGATAAAGATGGTATCGGAATGGTTAAACGTAGCACCTGCACCGAAAACGATCTTACAGTTACCGTCGATACGTGCCAGACGGCCCTTCATCTCAAAGGTAATATTGGTAAAGGTGATCTCAGCACCCGTGCCAACGTAGAAGGCGATCGAGCTTGCGTCACCCGTAGTCACCGTAAAGGGTGTTGTTCCTGCGCTGGTGATATGCACCTTCTTGCGGAACTTAGCGTCCATGTAAGAGCCGTCAGCACCGTCGCTACCCACGGCGGAATGCGTGGTGTCAGCCAGCACGTAAACGTAGGTTGCGCCACCGTTGCCGTTATCCATGGGAGCGGCCTTCAGGGCATCGGTCAAATTCTTGTAGTAGTCGGCGGTAGTACCCTCTGCACCGATACGAACGTTGTAGCCAAACGCCTTGGCATCCGCATCACTACCGAAATAGATCTTCGGCGAACCGTTTGCATACACCGCACTTTCACCGAACGTGGAATTCTCGATCGTGACCGTAAGATTGGCCTTCGTCAAGGTACCGTTAATGATCGCTTGCTTGCCGGAGTCCGTAACAGTCGTATTGCGGAAGCTGAAGCTCATGCTATTGGAAGTAGAAGCGGGATTCTGGTACACCAAAGCGCCGTACTTATCGCCAGCGGCGTACTTAAACGTGGTGGCACTGTCACCGGTGGGGTTGAATCTGAAGCCCAAATGGTTGTCGCTGCCATCACCGCCGTACACAAGTCCACCGTCAAAGGCGCCTCCATAAATATCGGCATAGATGGAACCCGTGTATGCGTAGAACAAACGCACGTCAGAGGTCAGATTTGTCAAAACAGCGGGATGATCCGCAGTACCGATAGCAGCGGTAGCAGCCTCTACACGCGCCACGTAGGCATTTTCAAAAGACGTGTCGGTAACCGTGAAGTCCACCACGTTACCGCCGGCGGCTACATACAGGAAACGGTTGGCTTCGGTAGAGCTTACCGTACAATTCACAACCTCGATCTTTGCCTTGGCCTTGCTGACGTAAAAAATATTACTATTCTTTGCACGAGTAGAGTGAATATTCAGGTTATCAAGCTTGAGGGTGTGCGTATCCGTGGAGGTATAGATATCCACGATGCACGCGGAGGAGCTGATCGACAGATTCTTGATCGCAAGGGACACAACGCCGCCGTTCAGCTGAATACCGGCGCTCATCGTCAGCGTGACGTCCTTGCTTGCGCCTTGGATCGTCAGCGTCTTACTACCCAAAGTGATCGCGCTGCTCAACGTTGCGTTGGCAAGAACCGTGATCGTATCACCGCTTGCGGCCAAAGACACCGCATTGTTCAGCGTAGCGGCATATACCTTATCGGCAGCATCGCCGATACGGAACAGATATCCGGCCGCAACAGCATCTTCATCCGTTTCATATTTATAATACACGCGCGTGGTTCCCGCGGCGTTCGCATGCACAATGGCACCGCCCTCGATCACGCTAACATTGTCCAGTATCAAATTCACGCCGTTCGTAACGGCGGCCTTGACATTGACGATCGCACTGCCGCTGGTCGTGGGGTTGATTGCACAATCCTTCAAACTGACCTGTGCGCTTGCGCCGCCCACAAAGTAAAGCGCACCGCTCGCCGTCGGCCAAGTGACGTCCACGTCAGTCATATTCACCGTGATGTTTGCCGTGGAAGTCGTATTTTCCGCAATATACATCAAATTCATCGACACGCCTGCGGTGAAGCTGAGCTTTTCCAAGTTCAAGGTGGCCGTGCCGTTCAATTCAAAGCCAAAAGTGCGGCTTTCCATTTGAAGCGTAATATCAAACTTTTCCTTACCCACAACCGTAACGGTCTTGTTGAGCAAGGTGGTTTCGCTCATCAGCGTGGCGTTCTGCAGCACGGTTACCGTGCCACCGGTGGGACAGGTTTCGATCGCACTTCTCAGATCGGTATAGTAAAGTCCCGTACCCTCGTCACCAACGCGTGCTACCGCACCTGCGGCAACCGCCTCGTCATCCGTCGTGTACTGGTTAGGTCTGGCAACCCAAACGTTGGCCGCGTAAGTTGCAGCAACATCAGCGCAATCGTCCGTCACCGTCGTGTTAACAATCACAAACGCTACATTCTTGGAGGCATCCGCATTGGTGAAGTTCATCAAGTTTCTGGCAGTATCAAAGTTGAGTACGTTGAAGGTGCAATCCACCAGTGTGATGCTTGCAAAGCCGTGATCATAACCGTAAAATACACCGGAGGAGGCGTAATTGACCGTAACGCCGGTAAAAGTGATGGTGTAATCGCCCTTATCACTGCCGACGCCGAAATAGATCAAATTCTTGCCGCTGTAACCGTCGAACACGACGTTATTGACGTTCAGCGTTGCGCCGCCGGTGAACGTAAAGCTACCGCTTGTACTAGCGCTCGTTCCGGCCGTGATCGTCTTTCCGTTTCCTTCGATGGTCAACGACACACCCTTCATCGGGTATTTCGCCTCATCAAACGTAAGATCAGCCAGCAGATGCACCGTGGCCTCGCCGTTCGCGGGAATCGTATCAAGCGCCTCTTTCAGGCCGGTATAATAGCCATCGCCGCCTTCGTCGCCGATACGCACGACAGCACCCGCCTCCGCGGCGGCTGCATCGTCCGTATAAGTTTCTGCCGATGCCGCCAGCACGGAAATACCGAACAGGCACAGCAAAAGTACGGTAAGAAGAAGTGCGCGCTTTGCAAACAATTTCATAAGTCCCTCGCTTCCCGGCATTTTTCGATCGGCTGCCGAAAAATGACAAAAAAATTTCTTATTTATATCCAAAATGTGAACGTTTTACCGTGTTCTATCATTTTACACAAAACAAAATAAAAAATCAAGCGCTTTTGTAAATTTTCAACAACGAATTTTGCTTTTCTCCCCTTCACACAAATTGTAAACAGTTTTTTTGTATAATTTTACCTTTTCGGTCCACAAATAAAGCACCCCCCGCTGCAAAAATGCAGCGGGGGGTGCTATGATTTTTAAATTTCTTCCTCCTCGTCCTTTTCCACAGGAGTCACCAGGATCGTCAGCTTCGTGACGCTTTCCTCCTCCATTTCGGAAACAACGATGAACAGATTTTCATACTGGAAGCTGTCCCCTACGTGGGGGTTTGCCTCCAACATCTGAATGGCCCAGCCACCCATGGTGGTATACTCACAGGAGAAGTCCTCGGGAATGTCAAACTCGATCTCATCGAAGCAGTCCTCGATATTCATCTCGCCCGCGACCTCGTAAGTATTCTCGCCGGTGGGAACGCATTTCTGCACGATCACATCCGTGTCGTCCCAGATGTCGCCGACCAGCTCCTCCAAGATATCCTCCATCGTGACCACGCCAAGAGTACCGCCGAACTCGTCAATGACGATGGCAAGGTGCATCTTCTGCTCGCGCAGCTTGGCAAGCGCCGCGGGAAGCTTCATGGTCTTATGGAGCTTGCAGGGCTTCAACAAAAGCGAACGGATATCCGGATTTTCAGCATCAATGCCCGCCTTATAATAGCGCGTCAGCGACAGGATACCGATGATGTTATCAATGCTTTCCTCATATACGGGTAAGCGCGAGAACTGGGTGTTATCCGAGATCAGCGCGCGCAGCTCGCTTTCCTCTGCATCAATATCAAGCGCCGTCACGTTTACGCGGGGCGTCATGATCTTTTCCACGGTGATGCCGTCAAATTCCAGGGCGGATTGCAGCAGCTCGCTTTGCTCCTCGTCGATCACGCCCTCCTCCTCGACCGTTTCGATGATGGAGGAAAGCTCCTCCTCGGATACGGTGGGCTCGCCCTCCACGAAATCCTTGCCCCAGATCTTGCGCAGGATAAACAGCAGGATCATCACAAGGGCCACGATGGGCGAGAGCAGCAAAGTCAGAATACGGGTGGGGATCGCCACCACGCGGGACACGCCGTCGGCGTGCTGCTTGGCAATGTTTTTGGGTACGATCTCGCCGCAGATCAGGATCACGATCGTCACCGCAATGGTCGCAATCGTGGAAGCTACACCCACGTGATCGGGGAAAAGATCCATGATGATCAGCGTGGTACAGGTGGAAACGGCGATATTGGCAAGGTTATTACCGATCAGGATCGAGGAAAGCGACGTGGTAAAGTTTTCCGCAATACCGTGTGCCACCTTAGCGGTCGTGGATCCCTCGTCTGCGGCGCGGCGCAGACGCATCTTATTCGCAGAGTTAAACGCGATCTCAGATGCAGAGAAGTAGGCGGAAAGGCAGATCATCACGAAGATAACGGCATACGCCCACCACATGTCAGAAAAATGTGCGGCAAACATTACGCATCCACCTCCTTTTGCTCAGCAGCGGCAAGGCGCTCGGCCAGCGCCTCGTCGTCAAGGAAATGCACCACCACAAAGATGGGGCGTCCGTCCTCAACGGTATCCACGGTGATTTCCAGATGGTCGTAAAGGAAGCTTTCCTCCTGCTCGGGCATTCTGCCAAGCGCTTCCAGCACCAGCGTGATCACGGGCTTGGACACAAGGCCGCGGGGGGCCTTGCCCATGCCGGCGCGCTCGTACACCGTGCCGACCAGCATATGCGTATTGACGCGGTAATAGTCACCGCCAAGCATCTGGAAGTTCTGGTCAACAACGTCCTCCTCGTCGAAGATCTCGCCTACCAGCTCCTCCAAAATATCCTCAATGGTCACAAGACCAAGGATCTTGCGTTTCTCATCACGCACCAGCGCAATGTGCTGCTTTTGCTGGCGCATAAAGGTCAGTATATCGTCGATCTTTGCATCCTCGCGCACAAAACGCGGCGCGGAGATCAAGGAACGAAGCTTTACGTGCGGATTGCGGCGGTACTCCGAAAGGAAGGTACGGATACGCAGCGTACCGATGATACGGTCGGGGTTGCCTGCGTATACGGGGATACGGGAGTGCTTTGCCTCGCGGATAAACGCCAGCACCTGTGTGTTGGTGGCGTCCGCGTTCAGCAGCTCCATATCACGCGCCATCGTCATGATGTCACCGACAACGGTGTCACCGAATTCCAGCGCGGATTTCAGCATATCGCCCTTTTCCTCGTCCACAACGCCCTCCTCCTCAACCGTTTCCAGGATCTCCTTGATCTCCTCCTCGGTGAAGGACACCTCGGCCTCCTCCTTGGCAAAAAGCTTGGTCACGGCATTGGCGATCATCGTGAACAACGCGGCAAGGGGAGAAAGCACCTTCATCAGGATGCGGAGCGAGCGCTGGAAGAACAGCGACACACTTTGCGCACGGTCGTTTGCAAAGCTTTTCGGGATCATTTCGCTAAGCAAAAAGATCACCGCCGTGGTCGCCGCCGAGCAGGCGATGGAAAAGGCGAAGGTTTCCACGTTGACGCCCTTGGGCTCAAAGATCTTCGTGGCAATGACCGTAGCGACAGAGGCCGCGGCGATCTTGGTCACGTTGTTGCCGACAAGCAGCGTGGAAAGCGCTTTTTCGAAGTGATTGAGGACATACAGCACGCCCCTTGCGCGCTTGTTGCCGTCATCTGCAAGTGTTTTGATTTTGATTTTGTTGACCGCCGAGAACGAGCTTTCGGTTGCCGCGAAATACGCACCGCCGATCACACAAATGGCAAATACGATCCATAAAGGTATACTGTCCGGACCCATGATAAGAAAAACCAACTCCTTTTTTATAATATTAAATGAAATTATACCATAAATTCTTGGATTTGTCAACAAACGGGCGCGTTTTTCATAAAAAGGGAGCTTTCGGCACACTGCCCCGCCCGATTTCCAAGAGAAAATACAGTGCAAAAAGCGCTCAAACTCACACCGTTTCTGCACTTTTTCAAAAAACACAAAAGGGCGGCAGATTTCGATGCAGAGTGTGTGGCTTCGGGGCGATGCTGTATATCAATACTGCGAGCACCGGAACGCACGCTATGCGCGAAATATGCCGTCCTTTATCTATGGCGTTTTCTGTATTCGGTGGGCGATATCCCCTTCTCGTTTTTGAATACCTTGCAAAAGTAGGAGGAGGAGTTAAAGCCGCATCGCATTGCGATCTCGGTAAGATTGCCCTCCCCGCGCTTGATCATGCGGCAGGCCTCGCGGATCTTGATGGTGTTCAGATACGCGATCAGCGGAATGCCGAGGTTCTTGTTGAAAATGCGGCACAGATGGTATTTGGAGATATAGAAATGCGCGGCGATCTCCTCAATATCCGTGATCTGGTTGTAGTTTTCGTTGATATACTTGATCACCTGTGTCACGCGTCCGTCCGCATAATCGTGGGGGACGTAGGCGTTTACGCCGTAGCACATCGTGAAAAGCAGCTGGTACAGATACCCCGCCAGCATCGCCTCGTTCTGCCCCGTTCCCTCTTTTTCGGCACGGGTATACTCCGAAAGCAGTGTATGCAGCACGCGGGAAAGATGCTCTCTGCCGCTCTCATCTGCGCGGAACACGAAGGGTCGGCGGGAAAGCAGCGGAGAAAGCGCCTCGCGTGTAAAAAAGCGGGAAAGGAAATCCTCGGAAAAGTGAACGAGAAAGCGCGTGGCACCCCTGCCCGCCGTGCGATGCAGCGTGGCGCGCGGGATCAGCACCATATCCCCCTCGCCCAGCTTGAAAAAGCGGTCGTCGATGAAATACTCACGCTCGCCCTTGACCAAAAAATACAACTCGTAGGTGCGGTGATGGTGCATCGCGTGCATCGTACCGCGATGCTCTTCCTTTTCAATAAAAAAATCCGCCGATTCGATCAGCTCGATCTGTGGCACGGTTTGCCCCCTCCTTTTACCTGTCGTTGCCCTCATTATACACGATTTTCGCCGCAAAATCAAGCACCGCGAAGCAATAAAATGCAAATATTGCAAAAGAGGGCAAGATTTTGATATTATTTTTGCAAAATATGACTTATAATGAAAACTGTAATATTATCCCCAGGAGGCATATGATGATGGATTTCCGCACCCCCGAACAAATGGGCATTTCCTCTCGCCACGTACTGAACTTTTACAAGGAGCTGGATTTCTGGCACCTTTCCACCCACGCGGTCATTCTTTCCCGCGGTGACCACTTCTTTTCCGAGTGCTACTACGCTCCCTTCCACAAGGATTTTCAGCACCGTATGTACTCTACCTCCAAATCCTTCGTTTCCATCGCGATCGGCTTCGCCGAGCAGGACGGACTGCTCTCGCTGGACGATCCGCTTTGCAAATTCTTCCCCGAATATAAGCACCTGAACCAACATAAGACCACTATCCGCGAGATGCTGCAAATGCAGACCTCGATGGACGCCAGCGGCACGGGCTGGTTCAAGGCACGCACCGAGGATCGCGCCGCCTACTACTTTGAAAAGGACGCGCAAAAGTATCCCGGCACCACCTTCTATTACGACAGCACCGGCAGCTTTATGCTGGGCAGCGTGGTCGAGCAGGTCACGGGTATGCCCTTTATGGAATACCTCAAAAAGAAGGCGTTTACCGAGATCGGATTTACCAAGGAGGCCCGTTGCCTCCAATGCCCCGGCGGTCACTCCTGGGGTGACAGCGGCATTCTTTGCACCGCACGCGACCTGTGGAAGTTTGCCCGCTTCGTCCTCAACGGCGGCACGTGGCAGGGCAAGCGCTACCTCAACGAGCAGTACATCAAGGACGCTACCACCCCCGCAGTCCCCAATAACCCCTACGGCTTTGGGGATATGCACGATATGCACGGCTACGGCTACCAGTTCTGGGGCGCGCCCGAGGGCTGCTTTGCCACGCTCGGCATGGGCAATCAGGTTTCCTTCTGCGACCCGGGGCACGATTTCATCTTCGTGATCAACTCGGACAACCAAGGCAACAGCAACGCCTACGAGCAGATCTTCCGCGCCCTTTATACCCACCTTGTCCACAATCTGGGCGAGCCGCTGCCCGAGGATCCCGAGGCGCTGGCCGAGCTGAACGCCTACCTTGCCGAGCGCAAGCTGTTCGCGCTGTCCGGTGCGCCCACCAGCACGATGGCAGAAAAGATCGGCGGCAAGACCTTTGTCTGCGAGGAAAATTCCGCGGGCATGAAATGGTTCCGCCTCGACTTCAAGGGTAACGAGGGTACGTTCACCTACGAAAACGCCCAGGGCGAGAAGCAAATGCCCTTCGGCTTCGGCCACAACGTATTTGCCAAGTTCCCCGAGGAGGGCTATTCCAAGGAGGTAGGCAGCGTGCGTTGCCCCGGCAACTACTACGACGCGGCCTTCTCTGCCGACTGGCCCGCCGATTACACGCTGCGCGTGCGCGTACAAGTGATCGACACCTACTTCGCCAACCTTTCGATGATGTTCGGCTTCCGTGACGAGAATACCGTCACGCTCCGTATGGAGAAAAAAGCCGAGGATTTCATGGATGAATACAAAGGCATCGTCAATGCAAAAGCGCAATAATCCGCACCGTTTGGGCACTAAATAAAAAAAGTCCTGCCGTTTGGCGGGACTTTTTTTATTTTGGAATTGACATGCCCCCCTTATATGCAGTATAATAAAAGCAACAAAAAGCAAGGAGGAGCTCCTTATGAAAATCGTTGTCGGAGATGCTGCCACGCTCGGCTTTGATCTTGACCTTTCCCACCTGGGCGCCCTTGGCGAGGTGGAGATCCACCCCACCACCGCGCCTTGTAAAATGGCCGCGCGCTTTGCGGGCGCTGACGTGGCGATCGTCAACAAATTACGTATGAACCGCGACACCCTTGGCGAGCACCCCACCCTTAAAATGATCGCAGAATGTGCCACGGGCTTTGATAATATTGATCTGGACTTCTGCCGTGAAAAGGGCATCGCCGTTGCTAACGTCAAGGGGTATTCCACCCACAGCGTGGCACAGGTCACGCTTTCAATGGTGCTCTCGCTTTCCACCAATCTCGCCGATTTCCGTGCGTGCGTGGCAAGCGCAGATTACACCAAGGTGGGCATTGCCAACCGCTTGGAGCCCGTATTCCACGAGCTGTACGGCAAGACCTGGGGCATCGTGGGCGCAGGCAATATCGGCGGCCAGGTAGCCGCCGTCGCGCGCGCGATGGGCTGCCACGTCATCGGTTTTTCGCGCACACCCAAGGAAAATATCGAGCAAGTCGGCATTGACGAGCTTTGCCGCCGTGCCGATATCATCTCGATCCATCTTCCCCTTTCCGACGGGACGCGTGGCATCATCGGCGAACGCGAGATCGCGTTGATGAAAAAAGACGTCATTTTGGTCAACGTGGCCCGCGGTGCCGTCACCGACGAGGGCGCGCTTGCCAAGGCCGTGCAGGAGGGACGCATCGGCGGCCTTGGCGTGGACGTCTATTCCGTCGAGCCCTTCCCCGCTTCCCACCCCTTTACCGCGATCAAGGATCATCCCCGCGTGATCTTCACACCGCATATGGCGTGGGGTGCAAAGGAGGCGCGCGAGCGCTGCCTTGCCGAGGTTGCAACCAATATTCGCGCGTTCATCGCGGGCGAGCGCCGCAACCGCATTGACTAAACAGCAAAGCGAAATCCAACCGTTATGGGGGTAATTATGAAAAAAACGATCAAGATCGGCTATATCGGCTGCGGCCGACGCGGACGCAGCATCATCCAGACCTGCCTTTCTAAAATGCGCGACGTAGAGATCAAATACCTCTGCGACGCCTCGCAAAACCGTATGGAGCGCTCGATCAAGCATCTGCGAAACGGCGGTGCCACCTACACGCCGATCTTTACCACCGACTACCGAGATATTCTGCGCGATCCCGAGATCGACGCCGTATTCGTGATGACGGGTTGGAGCGGCCGCCCGCAGATCGCAATGGATGCGATGCGTGCGGGCAAGTGCGTCGGCATTGAGGTCGGTTGTGCCGATACTTTGGAGGAATGCTTTGCGCTGGTCGACACCTACGAGCAGACAGGCACTCCCTTGATGATGCTGGAAAACTGCTGCTACGGCAGACGCGAGCTGACCGCGCTGCGCATGGTCAAGGAAGGACTTTTCGGCGAGATCGTGCATTGCTCGGGCGGATATCTGCATTATCTGAACAAAGAGGATCTGTTCCGCGACATCGAAACCGACGAGATCCCGCACTACCGTCTGGCGCAATACAAGGCGCGCAACCGCGAGAACTATCCCACGCACGAGCTGGGGCCGATTGCCAAGGTGCTTGACATCAACCGCGGCAACCGCTTCGTGAGATTGAACGCCCTTGCCTCCAAGTCCTGCGGCATCAAGCAATACGCAGCCGATCACTACGGCGCCGACAGCAAATGGGCCACTGATGATTACGCACAGGGCGATATCGTAAACACCGTCATCACCTGCGAAGGAGGTCAAACGGTGCTGCTGACGCTGGACACCACACTCCCCCGCGCGCATTACAGCCGCGGCTTTTCCATACGCGGCACAAAGGGCATGTGCAACGAGAACTCGAACGTGTTTTTCCTTGACGGTATGCCCGAAACGCGTAAAAACAAGGGCAACGAGGGGCAGATGATGGAAAAATACGAGCACCCGCTGCAAAAGGAATTCCGCGCCAGCTGCGTGGAGGCGGGCGCACACGAGGACGGCATCGACTGGCTTGTCGTGCGCGCCTTTGTGGAAAGCGTCAAGGCAAATGCGCTCCCTCCGATCGACGTCTACGATGCCGCCGCTTGGATGGCAGTGGGCCCGCTTTCCGAGGCCTCAATCAAGGCAAACGGCGCCCCCGTGGACTTCCCCGATTTCACGCGCGGCAAGTGGCAAAACCGCGAGCCCGCTACCGAAAACAAGTACGCGCTGCACAAGGTGATCGAGGATCCCACCATGCCAATCTTCCCCAAGGAATAAACGAAAAAGGACGAGCAAGCTCGTCCTTTTTTATGTTGCACGGCCGATCAGATCCAGCCAAGCGATTTGGTGATGGTAATGAACGCGAAAATGGTGAGAATAGAGATCAGCGTGCTGAGCGTCACGATCTCGCCGGCAAGGTCGTAGTCTGCCTCGTAGTTTCTGGCCATCGCATAGCTGGAAACTGCATTGGGCGTTGCGAAAACAGCCAAAAGGATCGCCATTTCCAGCGCGCCGAAGCCAAACAGGAACTTGGAAATGGGAAGCATGATCGCGGGGATCAGCACCGTCTTGCCAAGCACCGAGAGCATCGAAAACTTGACGTTGCGCAGCATATTGCCGAATCTCAGATCGCCGCCAAGGATCAGGAACGCAAGGGGGGTGGCAGTCTGCATGATCTTAGAGAGCGTGTTGTCCACCATTACAGGAAGATCGAAGCCGATCAGATTGCGAACAAGCGAGAACAGAAGGCCGGACATACCGCCAATGACCAAGGGGTTTTTCACGATGCCAAACAAAGCGGATTTTAAGCTCTTGTTTTCCGCATCGCTGAACGCATACAACGAGATCACGGAAAGCATGTTGATCACGGGCACATAGAAGGCCGCCACAACAGCTGCCAGCACGGAGCCGGAGGCGCCGCCGATGCTCAGACCAAGCGGCACGCCGAAAAGCAGGAAATTCGAACGGAACGTACCCTGGATCATCACGCCGCGGCGCTTTTTATCCTTCACGAAAAGCGGTACGATCAAGAAAAGCAGACCGCAAAGGCCGCACGCACAAAGGCACGCAAACAGGATCAACTTGCCGTTGAAAACCTCAAAAATATTAGCGGTTGCCACGTTATAGAAAAGCAGAACGGGCAGCAGCACCTTAAAACAAACATTATTGGCAACCTTCAAGAAATTGGCGTCCCAGACTTTCAATCTGGTCAGCACGTAGCCAAGCATGATCAGCGCAAAAATCGGCACGATCACGTTGGCGGAAAACAGCAAATTTTCCAGCATAATAAATCTCCTTTTCGCACACAAAACACGGATATTATACACCCAAAATGCGACAAATGCAATACCTAAACGCAGGAAAAAACAAAATCTCAAAATCCGTCAAAAACATCAATAATTTTACACATTTTTTGTTGAAATTGATTGCATTACAGCAAAAAAACCGCTCCAAAGGAGCTGGTTTTCTTTTTGGCTCCCCCCTGCTGGTGCTTGTTTCCGAACGCACGCGTTCGGGGGAAGCCTTTTGCGCTTTGTGCAAACTCCTAAGCAAGATCAACGGCTTCCAGGATCTCGCCCTTACAGGGCGAGAAAGCCAAAAGAAAAGCCCCCCCAAACGGGTGGTCTTTTCTTTTTGCTCCCCCTGCTGGGCTTGAACCAGCGACATCATGATTAACAGTCATGCGCTCTACCGACTGAGCTAAGGAGGAATGATTTTCTGCTTAGCGAAGGCGGTGGGCCGACATGCGCTAAGGAGGAATAATAAAGGGGTTACGTTTTACCGTAACCCCTCGTTCAACCCGAAGGGTTGCTTTGTGTT
>JAZQWF010000069.1:0-21815 GCA_045632185.1 Eubacteriales bacterium | reverse complement strand
TTCGGCATGGCAACCATCTACGCCGAGGCAGTTCTTGCACAGAAGACCCGCGTGGTCAACGCTGACGGCACCATCGAGGGCGGTCCCGTTTACTACATCAAGCACGCATTCAATAACAAGTTCGGCAAGGTGCTGGCTGCATTCTTCGCGGTCGCTACGATGCTGGCGCTCGGCTTCATGGGCACGATGGTACAGTCCAACTCTATCGCAGGCACTGCTACCACCGCTATGGGCGTTGACGCAAGCTGGGGCTGGATCATCGGCCTTGCAGTTGCCGCTCTTGCCGCTGTCATCTTCCTTGGTGGCGTCAAGCGTCTGGCTTCCGTAACCGAGAAGATGGTTCCCATCATGGCTTGCCTTTACATCATCGGCTCTCTGGTCGTTATCTGCGCACGCATTGCGAACGTTCCCGAGGCATTCGGTATGATCTTCAAGTACGCCTTCAACGCAAACGCGCTGATCGGCGGTGGTGTTGGTGCGGCCTTGAAGGCAGCGATCAGCCAGGGTGCAAAGCGCGGCCTGTTCTCTAACGAGGCAGGTATGGGCTCTACCCCCCACGCACACGCTCAGGCAGACGTGAAGGATCCCCACGAGCAGGGCGTTACCGCGATGATCGGTGTGTTTATCGATACCTTTGTCGTGCTGACCATGACGGCTCTTGTTGTAATCGCTACCCTGTACGCAGGCAATGGACCTCTTGGCAATCCCGCCAACTACTCTTTGGCCGGCTTCCTGGATAATTATCCCAAGGCCAACCTTGCGCAGATGGCGTTTGGTACGGTATTCGGCGAGACCTTCGGTAACATCTTCGTTGCCGTATGCTTGTTCTTCTTTGCATTCTCTACGATCCTTAGCTGGAACTTCTTCGGCAAGATCAACTTCCAGTACCTGTTCGGCAAGAAGGCCGTTCCGGTATACACCGTTGTGGCGGTTGGCTTCGTATTCCTCGGCTCTATCTTCCAGAACGACCTTGTCTGGAACCTGGCCGACTTCTTCAACAACCTGATGGTTATCCCCAACGCGATCGCACTGATCACGCTTGGTATGGCCGGTATGGTTACGGGCTACATGGCCAAGAAATGCTGCTGCAAGTGCGAGTGTGAGCTTCCCGCTGACGCTCCCGCAGCCACCTCCGAGGAGGAGTAATATCTGACACGAAAAAACGGGCTCACGCCCGTTTTTCGTGCTTTATAGGCATAGTTGTGCCTATCCCCACATAAGGTCGAATAAATGGCATAAGTGGGGGTACGGTATGAAAAACACGCAATTTTCAAAGCAGATCAAGGCGCAGACGTGGCTGCGCTGCGGCACGCGCAAGGCACTCCTTTTTGAAAGCGAGATGCTTGCGGGCGACACGCCGATGGCGCGCCATTTGCGCGAGCTGGAACGGGCACTTCTTGCCCATGCCGAGCGGGAGTATCTTCCTGCGGCGCAAAAGGAGATGGCCCTGCTTGCAGATAGGGGGCGCGGGTATGATTTTATCCCCCATCATTTAAGGTTTTGTGTGCGGGCGCAGCCCGTGCGCGGACGCGTGCAGGTGATGCTTTTTCTGCAATATACGGGGGGCGCGCGGCCGCCGCTTGTGCAAAGCATACAACAGATATGGAGCGCGGGGGGCGAATGGCGCCTGCGTTAGCAGGGCAAAAAAGTGAAAATTCTTATTGCATAATTTATATTTTATGATATAATATTAAATACAAGTTGTGATATCGCAAAAGGATGGTGAAGAAATGTCACAGAATGCGATCAAAAAAATAACCGAGGCCGAGGAGCAGGCCGATATCCTGTGCCGTGTTGCCGAGGAGCGCGCAGCGGAAATGCTTGCCGGTATGGAGAGCAAGGCCAAGGCGCATCTTGCCGAGGTGGAGCGCACGGCCGTGGCGCAAAGAGAGGAAAAGCTGACACAGACCAAGGCACTGACGCAGGTGCTGGTGGACAAAAAGCGCCAAGAGGCCGAGCAGCAGGCAAGGGACGCCGAGGCCGCTGCCCGTGAGCACATGGACGAGGCCGTAAGAGCCATCGTTTGGGGGATCGTGGAAAATGTCAGTATGTAAGATGGAAAAGCTGACGGTCGTAGTACCGCGTGAGCAAGCAGACGCACTGATGCGACGTCTGATGCGCTTGCGTGCCGTATCTCTGACCGACGCGACGGCAACGCAGGCGCGCGACGTGATCTTGCACGTAGAGAGCGATGAGAGCGCTGCCGCAGAGCGTGTGGCACGCGTGGACGCGGTGCTTCCCGTGCTGCAAAAGCGCAGCACGCGTGGCTTTTCGCTGTTTCCCGCGCCGCATAAATGCTCTTATGCCGAATTCCGCGCGGGCGAGCGGTACGAGCTTGCCTGGAAGAGCGTGACCGAGGCGGAAAAGCTGTTGGCCGTGCAAAAGGAGCTTGCCGCAGAGTGCGAGCAGCTGCGATCTGCGATGCAGAGCTATACGCCCTATCTGGATTGCGGCCAGCGTCTGGATTTTACAGGCACTGCGCACACGGGCTTTGCGCTTGGTGTGCTGCCTGCGGGAATTGCCAAGAAAACGGTCACAGACGCCTTGGAAAACAGGGCGACCGTGCTGCACGTGCTGAGCGAGGATAATACGGGACTTTACGTGTCGGTGATCTGCCACCGTGCCGAGGAGGCGCAGACGATGCGCGCCCTCTCCGCGATCGGATTTCTGAGCGCAAGTTTCCCCGAAGCAAGCGGTACGGCCAAGCATCTGTTTGATAAGAATGCCGCTCGCCTTGCGAAGGTGGAGGAGGAGATCGAGCGCGCCGAGCGCCGCCTTTGTGCGCTGGCCGAGCGATTGGACGAGATCGAGATGCTTTGCGACGTAGAGCATACGGCCCTGCTTGCGGAAAAACAGAAAAAGCAGCTTTGCGGCACGCGCAAATGCGCGGTGCTGACGGGCTGGTGCCCCGCCCACGAGCGCGCACGCGTGATCCGCGTGCTGGATAGCGTGGAGGCGGCGTACGACTTTGCAGCACCTGAGGAGGGCGAGGAGCCCCCCGTGCTGCTGAAAAACAACGGCTTTGCCCGTAACTTTGAATGGGTGGTGGGAATGTATTCCTACCCCGCCTACGGAAAATTCGATCCGACCTTTGTGATGAGCATTTTCTATATGATCATCTTCGGTCTGATGTTCGCGGACGCGGGCTACGGATTGGTGCTTTCCGCCGCATGCTTTGCACTGGTGCGATTTACTCACCCGCGCGAGGGGATGAAGCGCTTCCTTTTGATGTTCGGATACTGCGGACTTTCCTGTATCGTGTGCGGTGTGCTGTTCGGCTCGTACTTCGGCAACTTCCCGCTGGCGTTTCTGGAAAACTTCGTGGGGCGCGCTCCCGAGGCGCTGCCCAACTGGTCGATCCTGCCCTCCGAGGCGGCGAACGTGGCGATTATCTTTGATCCCTTGCAGAACCCGATGGGCTTTTTGATCGTGTCGCTTGCTATCGGTGCCGTGCATCTGATCGCCGGTATGGCGGTGCAGGCCTATATCCTTTGTCGCCGCGGCAAGGTGCTGGACGCGCTGTTTGATATCGGCTCCTACTGGCTGCTGTTCGCAGGCATCGCGTTCTTCGCGCTGGGCTCGCCTTATGGCATATGGCTGTTGCTTGGCGGCGTGCTGGCTATCTTGTTGACGCAGGGACGCGCCAGAAAGGGGATCGCGGGCAAGCTGATCGGCGGCTTCGGCGGCCTTTATAATCTGATCAACTTCGCCTCTGACCTGCTTTCCTACTCGCGTATTCTGGCGCTTGGTCTTGCCAGCGCGGTCGTGGGTCAGGTCGTCAACATTCTGGCGACGTTAAAGGGCGGCAGCTTCATCGGCTTTATTCTGATGATCGTGGTGTTCTGTGTGGGACACCTGCTCAATCTGGTGATCAACGTGCTGGGCACCTTCGTCCACACGGCAAGATTGCAATATATTGAATTTTTCGGCAAGTTCTACGAGGACGGCGGTACGCCCTTCCGTCCCATCAAGGTTGCCGACCGCTATTCGGAGGACACCACCCCCGAGGCACCTCAAACCGCTTCTCAAAATCAAGTATAAAACAAAATAAAAGGAGATTTGATTATGTTTATTTCGGAATTGTTGAACGGACAAAGCTTGGCACTGCTTGGCGCAGGCCTTGCAGCAGCATTTGCAGGTATGGGCAGCGCCAAGGGCGTTGGTATGGTGGGCGAGGCCGCTTCCGGTCTGCTTACCGAGGATCCCTCTAAGTTCGGTAAGGCCCTGATCTTGCAGGCGCTTCCCGGCACGCAGGGTATCTACGGCCTGATCACCGCTTTCCTGATCATCTTCAAGATCGGTATTCTTGGCACGCCCGTTACGCTGACCATCGGTCAGGGTGCATACTTCCTGATGGCGGCTCTTCCCATTGCGATCGTTGGCTACTATTCCGCGCTCAAACAGGCACGCGTGGCTGTGTCCGGCATCAACCTGATCGCCAAGAAGCCCGACGAGGTCGGTAAGGCCATTACCTCTGCCGCTCTTGTTGAAACCTATGCGATCTTCGCCGTTCTGATCTCGCTTCTGCTGGTGCTGTTTGCGCCCGTTGCTTAATCAGATATGACGGGACTGGACAAAATTATCGAGCGTATCCAGGCCGAGGCGCGCGAGCGCGCGGGCAAAACGCTGCAAAACGCGGAGGCCGAGGCAACCGCGCTGGCGCAGGAATATGCCGCCCGTTCAGAGAAAACGCGCACACGTATTGAAAAGGAAGGCTTGGAGTGCGTGCAGGCGATGCTGGATGCCGCCCGTGCGCAGACTGAAAAAACACATACCGAGATCATGCAGAATATGCGCACGAAGCTGATCGACGAGGCGTTTGAGCGCGCCAAAAAGGAGATCTGCGACACGGATTTCGGCAAGTACCGCGAGCTGCTTGGCGCGCTGCTTACGACCGCGCTGCTGGAACAGCACCGCACCGAGCAGGAAAGCATTGCTTATGGCGATGAGGTAGAGCCGTTTGAAAAATTTGAGGTGGTGATGAACGCCGCCGACCGTGAGCGCTTCGGCACGCAGGTTGTGAACGACGTGCGCCGCTCGGTAGAGCGCCGCATCGGCGCAAAAAAGGCGAGCATGATCACGCTTGGCGAGCAGGCAGCCGATATCAGCGGCGGTCTTATCCTGCGCTTTGGTGACGTAGAGCTGAACTGCACGCTGGACGTGCTGATGGCGGATATTCGCCGTGAGCTGACGCCCCGCGTGAGCAAGATCCTGTTTGCGGAATAAGAAAGGGAAGCAATATGGCTGTAAGTTATAATCCCACGGAATACCTGTACCTCAGCGCGCGCTTGCGTGCCAAGGAGGCATCTCTTGTGGGCAAGGAGGATCTTGCGCGCTACGCTTCCATGAAGGACGCGGCCGAGATCACGGCGGCACTTGTGGCGGAGGGGAAATTTCCCGCCGATACGCCCCGCGAGCAGGCGCTTACCGCGATGCTGAAAGAGGGGTTTGCCACCGTACGCGAGGCAGCGCCCGATCCTGCGATCTTTGCGTTTTTGCAATATCCTTACGATTGCCACAACGTCAAAACGGTGCTGAAATGCTATTTTGCGCACCGCACGCCCGACGCGCTTTTGCTGGACGTGGGAACGGTGCCCGCAAGCGAGCTTTCGGATATTCCCGCAAGCGTCCCCGCGGCACTTCCCGCCCATCTTGGCGCAGCTGTGACGCAGGCGCGTGAGGCGTATGAGAGAACGGGAGATCCCCGCGAGATCGACTTTATTCTGGACGACGCGTGCTTTGCGGATATGGCCGAGGCGGCGAAGCGCCTCCCCGCCGCAGAAAAGCTGGTACGCGCCCGTGCGGAGATGACCAACCTGCGTACCGCGCGCCGCGTGCTTGCCATGGGTGCGGGCGCACAGGGAGAGCAGATCCTTTCCCACGCCTTCCTTGCAGGTGGCGTGAGCGAGAAGGAGGCGCTGCTTGCCGCGTACCGAGAGGGACGCGCGGCGTTGGACGCGCTTGCCGCAAAGGGAGATTTTGCCCGCGTGCTTGCAGGTGACGATCCTGCCGAGATCGACCGTGAAATGGACAATGCGTATTTGCAGATCGCCCGCGAGATCGCCCGCGTACCCTTCGGTGCCGAGGTGGCCGTCGGATATCTGGTCGGCGTGGAATACGCGGTGAAAAATCTGCGCATTCTGCTTGTCGCAAAGGAAACGGGTGCAGATGCCGCAGCCCTTGGCGGGAGGTTGAGAGAGAATTATGTATAAGATCGGAATTATCGGTGCTGGGGAGTGCGTTACCGCATTTCTGGCACTTGGCGTAACCGTTTTTGAGGCATTGACGCCTGCCCAGGCCGCGGAGCAGCTGCACCGTGCGGCAGGCACGGGCGAGTACGCCGTGCTGTTTATTGACGAGGAGCTTGCCGCCGCGATCGAGCAGGACGTGGCGCGCTATAAGGACGTGCCTTTGCCCGCCATCACCGTTCTGCCCGGCAAAAACGGCAGCAAGGGATACGGCGCGGCAGCGATCAAAAACGCCATGGAACGCGCGATCGGCGCGGATATTTTGTAAACCGAGGATTGAAAAATGGTTGAAGGAAGAATTTTGAAGGTCTCCGGCCCTCTGGTCATTGCCGAGGGTATGCGTGAGGCGAATATGTTTGACGTGGTGCGCGTGGGTGAGGCACGCCTTGTTGGCGAGATCATCGAGATGCACGGCGACCGCGCCTCTATTCAGGTATACGAGGAAACCGCCGGCATCGGCCGCGGTGACCGCGTGGTATCTACGGGTGCGCCCCTTTCCGTAGAGCTTGGCCCCGGCCTGATCGGCAGCATCTACGACGGTATTCAGCGCCCCTTGGAAACGATGAAATTCAAATACGGCCCGAATATCATCAAGGGCATTGACGAGCCCGCCCTCTCCCGCGAGCGCACCTGGCGCTTTGAGCCCGCCGTGTCCTACGGCACCGAGGTGCAGGAGGGTGATATTTACGGCTACGTGCAGGAGGGTGCGGTGATCCGTCATAAGATCCTGGTTCCCCCCGGTGTGCGCGGCTCTATCGCCGATATCCGTGCGGGCGAGTTTACCGTGACCGAGGCCGTGGGTAAGCTCCGCTTGCCGAACGGTGATATTCAGCCGATCACGCTGTCGCAGAAGTGGCCGGTGCGTCGCGCCCGTCCCATCAAGGAAAAGATGCCTCCCGCAGAGCCGCTGATCTCGGGTCAGCGCGTCATCGACGCCCTTTTTCCGATCGCCAAGGGCGGTACCGCCTGCGTTCCCGGCCCCTTCGGCTCGGGTAAGACGGTGGTGCAGCATCAGCTGGCCAAATGGAGCGACGTGGACCTTGTCGTCTACATCGGCTGCGGTGAGCGCGGTAACGAGATGACCGACGTTCTGCGCGAATTCCCCGAATTGCAGGACCCCCGCACGGGCAAGTCCCTCATGGAGCGCACCGTGCTGATCGCAAACACCTCGGATATGCCTGTTGCGGCACGCGAGGCGTCGATCTATACGGGTATCACGATTGCGGAATATTACCGCGATATGGGCTACTCCGTGGCCGTTATCGCAGACTCCACCTCCCGCTGGGCAGAGGCGCTTCGCGAAATGTCCGGCCGCTTGGAGGAGATGCCCGGTGAGGAGGGCTATCCCGCCTACCTCACCTCCCGCTTGGCGCAGTTCTACGAGCGCGCGGGCAAAACCGTATGCCTTGGTAAGGACGGCCGCGTGGGTACGCTGACCGCCGTCGGCGCGGTATCCCCGCAGGGCGGTGATATCTCCGAGCCCGTGACGCAGGCGACCCTTCGTATCGTAAAGGTGTTCTGGGGTCTGGACTCCTCGCTTGCGTACCGCCGCCATTTCCCCGCCATCAACTGGCTGAACTCCTACTCGCTGTATCGCGACCGCCTGACGGACTGGTTTGCAAGCAACGTGTCCCCCGAGTGGATGGACAAGACGGGCGAGCTGCTCCGTATTCTGCAAAAGGAGAGCGAGTTGCAGGAGATCGTAAAGCTGGTCGGCGTAGATGCGCTTGGCTGCGATGACCGCGTGACGCTGGAAACCGCGCAGTCTGTGCGCGAGGACTTCCTGCAACAGAACGCGTTTGAGGAGGGTGACTCCTACACGCAGATGGAGAAGATGAACGGTCTTATGGAGCTGATCTTTGCGTTTGATGCGAAGATGCGCAAGGCCGTGGAGGCAGGTGCCGATATCAACGCGCTGGCCGCGCTTCCCGTGCGCGAGCGCGTAGGACGTGCCAAGTCTGTCAGCTTTGATAAGTACAAGGAAGAATATGCCGCCATTCTCAAAGAGATGGACGAGCAGATCGCCGCACTGGCGGCAAGCAAATGAAGGGAGGACGCGCTATGATCCGTGAATACAGAACGATAGAAGAAGTAGCCGGCCCCCTGATGCTTGTCAAGCAGGTGGACGGTGTCAAATACGACGAGCTGGGCGAGATCGAAACGCCGAGTGGCGAGATCCGTCGCTGCCGCGTGTTGGAGGTCAACGGCCGCAACGTTCTGGTGCAGCTGTTCGACTCCGCTGCGGGCCTTAACATTGCCAACAGCCGCGTGCGCTTCTCCGGTCACGGTGTGGAGCTGCCCGTAGGCGAGGGAATGCTCGGTCGCGTTTTCAGCGGTATGGGTACGCCCATTGACGGCGGCGCCCCCGTGCTTGCCGAAAAGGCGATGGACATCAACGGCACGCCCATCAACCCCGCTGCAAGAAAGTACCCCTCTGAGTTTATCCAGACGGGTGTTTCTGCCATTGACGGCCTGAATACGCTGGTACGTGGTCAGAAATTGCCCATTTTCTCGGGCTCCGGTCTGCCCCACGCCAACCTTGCCGCGCAGATCGCGCGTCAGGCCAAGGTGCGTGGCTCTGACGAGAAATTCGCCGTGGTGTTTGCCGCTGTCGGTATCACCTACGAGGAAGCGGATTTCTTCATCTCCGACTTTAAGAAAACGGGTGCTATTGACCGCACCGTGCTGTTCATCAACCTGGCAAGCGACCCCGCCATCGAGCGTATCACCACGCCCCGTATGGCGCTGACCGCCGCCGAGTATCTGGCATTTGAAAAGGATATGCACGTGCTGGTCATCATGACCGATATCACCAACTACGCCGAGGCCCTTCGTGAGGTGTCCGCCGCGCGCAAGGAGGTGCCCGGCCGCCGCGGATATCCCGGCTACCTTTACACCGACCTTGCCACGATGTACGAGCGCGCAGGGCGTAAGGAGGGCAGCAAGGGCTCGATCACGATGATCCCGATCCTCACCATGCCCGAGGACGATAAGACGCACCCCATTCCCGACCTGACGGGCTATATTACCGAGGGTCAGATCATTCTGTCCCGCGAGCTTTATCGCAAGGGCTATCTGCCCCCCATCGACGTTCTTCCTTCGCTTTCCCGTTTGAAGGACAAGGGTATCGGCAAGGGCAAAACGCGCGAGGACCACGCAGGCACGATGAACCAGCTGTTCGGCGCATACGCGCGCGGCAAGGAGGCAAAGGAACTGATGGTGGTGCTTGGCGAGAGTGCCCTCACCCCCGTTGACCGCCTTTACGCCAAGTTTGCCGATGCGTTTGAGGCAGAGTATATCAACCAGAGCTTCCGCGAGGACAGAAGCATCGAGCAGACGTTGGAGCTTGGCTGGAAGCTGCTTTCTATCTTGCCCCGCAGCGAGATGAAGCGTATCAAGCCCGAGCTTGTTGAAAAATATTGGCCCAAGACCGAAGGCTAAGAGGGGTTTGCTATGGAAATGCGAGTAAATCCCACGCGTATGGAGCTCAAAAAGCTCCAAGCGCGTTATGCCACGGCAAGACGCGGCCACAAGCTTTTGAAGGACAAGTGCGATGGGCTGATGCAACAGTTTTTGGAAATCGTCCGTAAGGCGCGGCTCTTGCGTGCCGAGGTCGAGCCGAAGCTGGTTGCCGCCTATGCCTCCTTTTCTGCCGCGGGTGCTGTCAGCGACCCCAAAATGCTGCAAACGGCATTGCTGCTTCCGCGCAAGAGCGAGAGCGTGGAGGTCAGCTACCGCAACCGTATGAGCGTGAACGTGCCGCAATTTACCCGTCAGACGGGTGGAGAGGGCGAGCTTTGCAACTACGGCTTTGCCTTTACGGGCGGCAGTATGGACGCGGCGATCGCCGCCCTTTCCGAGGTGCAGGGGCAGATGATCGAAATGGCGCAGCTGGAAAAGGAAGCCATGCTGATGGCGGACGAGATCGAGCGCACGCGCCGTCGCGTAAACGCCTTGGAGCATATCATGATCCCGCAATATCTGGCGGGCATTCGTCAGATCAAATTGAAGCTTGACGAGAACGAGCGCGGCAACATCACGCGCCTTATGAAGGTCAAGGATATGATGCTGGCGGCGCAATTACAACAGCGCAAGGACTTCATTCCTGACGAGGAATAAGCGGCGCCATACTTCGTTGTCGCGCGACGCGCGGCACTCGGCGTAGGTCACTACGCCATCGCGCCTCTTGCGCGCTTACGCCTCGTCTGACTTGCTTCTTCCACGTCAGTGGGAACGGTAAGCTTTGACAGAAATTCAAATAATAAAAGAAAACAGGCCATCTGTCGGTGACCTGCTTTCTTTTTTTTATAAAGTTTTTGCGGAGTTTTTTCAAAAAGCGACCGCGTCTTTCTCCACCGTAAATGCGCAGAAGGCGAAGGGGGGGATATCGGAAAGGGTAACGGTGTTGCCACTCGCGGTGGCGGTCGTGTTCACGGTGTCCGTGACCTTTGTGTAATCGCCGCCCAGCGTGACCGTGGGGGCGAAGACTGTGTCGGGGAAGCAATTAAACAGGCAAACGGTGCGAGTTTTCTCGGCTTCGCGGCACATCATATACAGCTGCGGGTGCTTTTCGCACTTGGCGGGCAGGGGGCGCTTGGCGACCCACTCCACTCCCTTGATCATAGCTGCTTGAATGTGATAGCCCTCGGTCAGATCCGAATTGCGCGCAACCGAGGCAGCATGGAACAGCCAGACAAGGAAGCGCTGTCCCTTTTTGTTTTCATAGGTGTAGCAAAGCGGATATTCCTCGCCGCCTGCCATGACTTTGAGCAGCACGCGCGCAGAGCTCTGCAACGCCGCCGTCAGATAGATGCCGCCCGCGCGGATCAGCACGTCGGGCGTGCCGCTTTCGTCCAATACGCGGTTGGGGGTAAGATCGCACAGGGATTTGCGCAGATCCTGCCCTTGGGCAAGGCCCACGTCCACGCCGCGCTCGGCAAGCAGCATCGCGGAAACGGCGTCCAGCACAAGTCCCTCGTCAAGGGCACTTTCGGGGAGCTTTGTGACCGCCTCGCCGAATACGGCACGGCAGATGCCGTTTTCCGTGTAGGTCGTGGGGAGGGTGCAGCGCGAAAGCATCGTGCCTGCGATGGGGCGGGGCACCTGCGTGTAGGGAGGTGTAAGGTCGCTGTCGCTCTCGCCGATCAGGTGCGGTGCAACGAACACACGCACGCCCGATTGCGTGCCGCCTTGGAACATTTCTTCAATCTTTTCCAGCGCACCAAGGTCGCGGACGTGTGCGTCCAGATATCCCGTTTCATAGCCGAGGGGGGATACGTAGTCGTACATGTATTTCAGCGCCCCGTGCGTGGTGTTGTCGGCGCGCATCACGGCATCGACAAGCTCCATATAGGCGGCAGGGCAGTTGCGGCGCGGACGGGGGTAGGCGTCCAGCTCGTTCATCAGCTCAAAGCCGTGTCCCCCTGAGAGAGCCGCGAACATACGCGCATGCTCGAACACGTGGGGCAGATCCTTGTCGGGGGAGAACCATGCCCAATAGGGTGCGCCGTGCAGACGCAGCAGCGGTTGGCGCTTTTTGCCCGCAAAGATGTGCGTTAATTCTACGGGATCTACGCCCTCCAAGTCCCAGTGCGAGTGTACGGTGCAAAGTGCAAGGCCCACCGTGTCGTCCACCTCGTCCACAGCCGTACGGATCTTTTCGGCAAGACCGCGCAGGGTATCGCCCATCGTTTGCAGATAAATATCGCGCAACGGGTTGGGGGCGCCGTGCATCACGGCATCGCGCACCTGCTCGATCGTGAGGGGCGCGCCGTATCGGCGGGACATTTCGGCAAGGTGCGCATCGCACACGCAGGCGTGGATCTTGCCGCGGTAGGACAGACGAAAATCGTCGTCAACCAGGATATAATCGGGGTGAGTATCGGCAAGCGCGCAAAAGATCGTGAGCAGATTTTGCACAAAGCGATTGTCGGTGGGACAATGCGCACCGCCCTGATCCTCGCCGTTAAAATTGCGGATCGGTGTGAAGGTGGGCTTCCAGCTCTTGTCCTTGGCATCGTGCAAAAGACCGCCGTGGCCAAGCGTTTCGCCCATCCAGACGCAGGGGGAGATGCCGCACGCGCGCAGCCATTCGATGTTTTCGCGCAGCAGAGCGGTGTCAGCGACCTCTCCCTTTTCGATATTTCGTTTAGGGATCAGAAACACGCGCTTGATCTTTGCCGCGCGGAAGGTTTGCAGATAATCCTCGCGCCGATCGGGCGTGATGTGTGTATTGTAGATAGGTGCAGAGTAGAGGTACATGGAAAATCCCCCCTTTTCATCGTTGTGTTCAGTATAGCATAACGGCAGCGGATTTGCAAGTAAAAACAGGAAAAAAGCGGTCAAAGACCGCTTTTGTTGTGTTTTTTATTATATTTCCGGCGCGGGAATGCGCGTGAAAAGCACGCGCCCCTCGTGGCAATGCAAAAGCCCAACGGTCTTGCCACTATCCAGTGCGCAGAGGTCACTGTAACCGGGCGTGGCATCGCCTTGGGGGGAGTGCATAGTGCAAGGGGAAGGTGTGGCCGCCATCGGTGCTGCGGCGGTGCCCGCCCCCTCCCCCAGTGCCATCGCGGTCGCCATTACACGGGCAGAGGCGAAGCTGCCGCGATCAACATATGGCGCACCTCCAACTCTTTGCTTTATTTTAGCATATTTTCGGTGAGAAGTAAACGAAAAAGCAAAAAATCGGAGCAAGGCTCCGATTTTTTACTGAATTTTCTCTGCGCGCAGGATATAGGCGTCCTGCTCTTTTTTGGAAATATCGTTCCAACGCGCGTTCCAGCCGGCCACGCGCACCTGCAAATTTTCATACCGTTCGGGGCGTAATTGCGCATCGCGCAGCGTGTCGGCGTCAAAAACGTTGAACTGGATCGTCATACCGCCGCGTGCGGCAAAGACGTCCAGCAGTGCCTTGAAGCTGTCAAGCCCTGCCTCGCCCGCGACGGCCGCAGGGTTCAGCATCACGTCCAGCACGCAGGCCTCGGAAAAGAGGTCGTGCGGGAAGGCGGTCGCAGAGCGGATCAGCGCTGTGACGCCGTTTCTGTCTGCACCCGGGGTGGGGGAGGCGTTTTTGGAGGTTTCTTCGCCAAGGTAGCGCCCATCGGGGGTGGCAAGCGTTTTCTCTCCCTGCCAGATGAAGGCACGCGCCGAGGCCAGCGATGCCTTGAACACACCGCCGCGCCCGTTGGGGTGACCGTTTACGCGTGCGGCATAATGCGTGGCAAGCTTTGCAAGCAGCGCGTCGCTTTGTGCCTCTCCTCTGCCGTATTTATAGGGGCATTTGTGCGCCGCAGTGCGCAGCTCCTCGGCGTCCTGCCAGTTGTCTTGCAGGATCTGCAAAAGCGCGGGCAGGGTGACAAGTTCTTCTTCAAAGACCAGATAGCGGATCGCCATCAGGGCGTCGGTGGCGCTTGCCAGCGCGGAAAGGGGCAAGGCGGAGTTGTTGAATTTCACGCCGTTGCAATAGCCGTCACGCGCGTTTTCCAAGCTGGTCTTGACGGTGGCGGAATAGATCGAGGAGGGGTTGATGGCGGCAAAATACGGCTCAAAGGCGCAGGCGATATCCATGCAGGTATCTGCAAGATGATCCAACTGGACAAGGAAGGCGTCCACGGCGTCCTCAAAGCATTTCCACGCGGAGGCATCTGCCGCTTTTTTGCCGATTTCTTTCCCCGTTGTGGGGTCAATGCCGCCGTACATCGCCAGCACCAGCGCGCCGAGCGCGTTGATCGTTCCCGCATCTGCGCTGACCTCGTCCGCGCACACGCCAAGCTCAAAGCACCCGCGGATATCAAGCGTGCGTGCCTCCTCCAAGGTCGCGCCGTAGCGCATGGCCGCGCGGATCATAGCGTCCTCGCAGCAGAAGGTGAGCGCGCCGTTTGCGCGGCGCACGATATCCAACGCCTTTTTCGTGAAATCTGCGGGCGTGTTCGCGGCGTATTTGATCTGGATCTTGGGGCTGAAAATGTGCAATGCGTCATATACGTCCAGAATTTCATAGGAAAGCGCGTTCACGCGCGTGTTGCCTTGCTTGTCCGAGCCCGCGAGATAGAACGGGTGCCCCCAGTAATTGCCGATGGCAGAGAATTGCAGGAAAAAGTGCGCCAAAAATTCACGCAGCTGCGCGCGGGTAAACGTGCCGTTTTCAAGGTCGTGTGCATAGAAAGGGTAGAGCGTGTGGTCAAGTCCGTTGCCAAGCGAGCGCATCTGGTAGTAGTCCACGCACTCGCATACGATGGCGAAAATATACATCAGCTGTAACGCCTCGTAAAGGTTGGTGGGTGCTCCGTCACGCAAGTGTTTGAGGCACTTTGCCTGCGCGGCAGATTTCTCGTGCGTTTGCGTGCAGGCGTGCTTGTAAAGGCGGTCAAGGAAGGCAAGCAGAGCGGTGTACTCCTCCTCAATGCCGTCGAAAAAGGCGGCTTGCTCGGCGGTGAGCCGTGCTTTTTTCTCGTGCGCCTTGCGCCAGTCACGGGCGCGCTCGCGCAGCCCCGCAAGCCCCAGCGTCATCACGCTGCTCCAATCGGGAACAACGTGGTCAAAATCAGGCCCCATCGTTACCGCACAGGAGCTGTTCAGCTCGTTCATTTTGGCGATCTTGTCGGCAAGGTCGCCGTCAAAGATCTCGCGCTTCCACTTGCGCACCGTCGTTTCGCTGATCAGGCGGTTCAAGGAGTAGATGCCGACGAACCAGTCGTGCTTGTCTGTGGCGATGCGCGTGTTTTGCAGAACGTAGCAGACGGCGCGCGCCTTGGCAACGGGGTGGGGGAGCGCTTCGGTTTCCTGCGCGAGCGCGCGAAGTCCCGCTTTGATCTCGGTGTCGGTCAAGCCCGATGCCACGTCAAAATCATGCCCGTGGTGTGCCATGCGGGCAAAGGGATCGAACGGCTCGTTTTTCTTGTGGTATTTTTCCTCGATCCAAGCGCGGTCGGCGGCCTTGCAAACGGACATCACGCACCCTCCTTTGAATAAATTTCTGTTTTCATTATACACGCGCGCGGGAGAATTTGCCATAGCAAAAGCAAAAGCACTTGACTATTTCAAAACAAAAAGATATAATAAAAGCAAAGGGAGTGATGAAATGAAACGCTTTTTGAGCGAGGATATCTGCATCACGCAGATCCGCTTGGCCTGTTCTGTCCCCGCAGGCGCGGGTGCACCGGTCCATAAAAACCGTCCCGCATACGGCGCGGTTTATTATACACAAGGCGAGGAACGTTACGAGTTTTCCACCGGCGAGGCACTTGCGGTGCGTGCGGGAGAGCTGCTTTTTTTGCCGAAGGGCTCTGATTATACCGTGCAGGCGATCTCGCCTTCCTTTTGCTATGCGATCAACTTTGACATTTCGGAACAGATGATTTGTGCGCCTTTGGTGCTTGCCGTAAGGAACGGTGCAGAGCTGCTGAACGCGTTTTCCGCGGCAGAGCGTGCGTGGCGGCACAAGGAGGTGGGGCGCGCGGCAGCGTGCAAGGCGCAGCTATATCACGTGCTGGCGCAGCTGCAAAGGGAGCATCACGCCGCCTATTTGGGCAAGGAAAAGCACGCCTTGATCGCGCCCGCCGTGGATAAGATCCACGCAGCGTATGCGGGGGAGGAGATGAGCATCGCGACGCTTGCCGCGCTGTGCGGCATCACGCCCGAGTATTTCCGCGCCATTTTCCGCGGCATCTACCATACCTCGCCACTCAAATATATCAACGACCTGCGTCTTACGCACGCGGCGGAGCTGATCTCCTCGGGCGAGTATTCCGTGACCGAGGCGGGCAGGATCTCGGGATTTTCCGACCCTGCACACTTCTCCCGCGCCTTCAAAGCGCGCTTCGGCGTGCCCCCCGTGGCGTATAAGAAATAAAAAGGAGCAAGCATTGCTTGCTCCTTTTTATTTGGTTTTGTCAAAGCGTGGCAAATATTTTCGTGCCCTTTCGGCGCAGCCACGCGTAGAGCGCTGCGCACACGCCGAGGAATACGGCGCAGCAAATGCCAAGATACAGCGCGGCGGGCAGATGGTGGCGCAACGGCACGTAAAGCGCGCCAAGCGCCAGTACCACGCCCCAGCTGCCAAGCAGCGTAACGGTCACGGCGGCGGATTGCTTCACGGGGACGACCTCGCTGGTCCAAGTGAGGTTGGGCATCTTCAAATTGATGAACAGGCCGAACAAGGCGATCA
The DNA here is from genome assembly GCA_045632185.1 of Eubacteriales bacterium. Classification (GTDB taxonomy): domain Bacteria; phylum Bacillota; class Clostridia; order Oscillospirales; family CAG-272; genus Firm-07. Next base: position 5,399 of record JAZQWF010000069.1, on the reverse strand, counting down.
GCAAAATGAAGGAAAGCATCGCCACGGGGATCAGGAAGAAGAAGGGCAGGGTGGGGGTGGCTGCGATCAGCAGGCAGACCGTGGCAAACAGCGCGGGCGGAACGCCGATCAGCAGGTGCATGCTCAGCTTGGCGTGCAGGATCTGCATGGGGGTAACGGGCAGGGATTGCACAAGCCAGAGGTGCTTGCCCTCCAAGGAGATCGAGGGGGCAGTCAGGTCGATCATCGATCCCATCATACAGGCAACGGCTGCCAGCAGCAGCGGTACGATATCCGCATCACCGAAAATCTCGGCGAACACGGGCAGCACCAGATTGATCTCCTCGCGGAACACCAGCAGCATCACGCCGCCGATCGGCAAAAACAGCGCGCCGAGCGCACAGTTCAGCAAATAGACGGGGGAGGAGATCAGGCGCTTGAATTCCTTGATCAAAAGCGCCTTGCCAGCGCTTCTTTGCGCGGCCTTTGTGCGCGTGTACGTCTTTTTTGCCGCCCCCTTATTGGTGGTGGCAAGTTTGAGGAAGGAGCGCGAGAGCAGCGGGCAGATCAAAAGGAAGATGCCAAGCATCACGGTGACAAAGATCAGGAAGGAAAGTCCCTTGCCCTCGGCAGCGCGTCCCATATGATAGAAGGGGAACAGCGGTCCCTTGACCGCCTCGGCAATGTCGCCCACGATGGCAAGCAGCTCGGTCAGTGAGGACATCAGCTTGGTGTATCCCCACATATACAGCGCAAGGGCGCCAAGCGAAAACAGGACGGTGATCAGCGATTTGCGCTTGACGTGTGTGCTGATCACGGCAACAAGCAACCCCAGCAGGCAGGAAAGTGCCAGCACGAGGAAGGAAAGAAAGAGGGGGGACAGCAGCGCGAAAACGGCGCCGAGTGCGGTCGGCTCGCCGTAGATAAACCACGCGATCGTGGCGGGAAGCATCACGATCAGCTCGAAGAAAAGTCCCATCACGTATACGCCGACAAGACGCACAAAAAGGATATAACGCGGGGGGATCGGCATGGCCAAAAGCATATCGTTATCCTTGGCCAGATACAGCGAGGCGTAGGTGTTGAACACGCTGCCGAAGACGCCAAGCATCAGCGACAAAAGCCCCATAATGGTAAAGTAGAACCAGGTAAGCCCCATCGGCACAAGCGCTTGGCATAAGAACTTGCCCGCCATAAAGACCATGCCGCCAAGGTAGGCGACCAGCGCGGCGTAAAGCAGGAGAAATCCAACCATACCCTTGCCTGTACGCCGTCCCTTTTTTCTGTCCATAAACAGCCAGGAAAAGACCTCGGCCATTTGCTTTTTGAATAACGCCTTGATCATTCTGCGCCCTCCAAGTCAAGGAAGACCGCTTCCAGCGAGGCGTCGCCCTTGACCTCTTCCATCGAGCCCGCGCGGATCAGCTTGCCGTTTTTGATGATGGCAACCTTGTCGCACAGCTTTTCCGCCACGTCCAACACGTGGGTGGAAAAGAAGATGGCCGCGCCCTCGCGGCACATCTCGCGCATCAGCTCTTTGAGAAGGTGTGCGGCCTTGGGATCAAGTCCCACAAAGGGCTCGTCCATGATGATCAGGCGCGGTGCGTGAATGAGCGCGCCGATGATGGCCAGCTTCTGCTTCATACCGTGGGAGTATGCAGAGATCGGCTGTGCAAGATCTGCGGTAAGCCCCAGCATATCCGCAAAGCGGTGGATACGCTCGTCGCGCACGGCGGCGTCCACGCCAAAGATATCCGCCACGAAATTGAGGTAAGCGATGCCCGTCATAAACTCGTAAAGGTCGGGATTGTCGGGGATATAGGCAAGCTGTGCCTTGGCAGCAAGGGGATCCTCCTTCACCGAGATGCCACCCACAAGGATCTCGCCTGCGTCAAATTGCAGAATGCCGCATACGGATTTGATGGCGGTGGTTTTTCCCGCTCCGTTGTGGCCGATAAAGGCGCAGATCTCGCCGGGGGCGATATGCAGGGAAAGGTCGTCTACGGCCTTTTTGCTGCCGTAGGTTTTGGTCAGATGCTCGATTTTCAGCATAGCGTACTCCTTTTGGTCGCGCGTGCGCGTTCGTTATTATAAGTATAATATGGCCGATTTTTCTTGTCAATAGACAAGTGCGAAAAAGGCGGCTCTACGGCAGGTAGAGCCGCCTTTTTTACAGGGGCAAATGATGATCCTCGGTAACCTCACTCACGCCAAGCGCGATCAGGCGGCCGTAGACCTCGTCAAAATCACAGCGGGGGATTGCCCAGGCGGCGGCGAACATGCCCGCCTTTTGAATGCGAAGCACGTCCTCGTGTTGCAAATGGCAAAGCCGCACCTCGATGCCGATGCGCGATCTTGCGGGATCGAAGCCCGCGGCAAGCAGGCGGGGGATCGTGTCCTCTTCCATTTTTTGTACGTCAAGCGTATAGCCGTCGATCTCGGTGCCAAGAACCGCAAACGCATCGCGCAAGGTGTCTGTGTCGGGGGCTTTGACGTGAAAATGGGGCAATAACTCATACCGTTTCAGCATTTCTTTGATCTCCACCCATTTCTCGCGCGGGAGCGCGGGGTGCGTGCTGAACATCGGGTGCATGCCTGTTTTGGCGCAGAGCGCGAAGAAATCCGCAAGGCGCGCGATGCGCGTGCCTGCGAACACCTCGCCCTTACGTATGCCGAAATCGTAGGCGAGAAGCTCCTCGTAGGTGAGATCCTTGACGTAGATCTCCTGCTCCAATTCGCCACCGTCCGCAAGACGTGCCGCGTGGTTGATCGTTTCATCGTGCGTGCAGACAAGCACGCCGTCGCGCGTTACCTTGGGGACGCAGATGCAGCTCTGAAAGCCGCAAAGGGCAGCCAGACGGAAGGCGATCTCCGTGTTCTCGGGCGCCATGCCAAGAAAGCCCAGATGTGCATTATACCGCAAAACGGTATCGGCTTTGGGCGGGATTTGCGCGTGGGAAAGGGTAAGCTCCTTCACAAAAAGCGTGCTGTGCGCAGGGAGCTGCACGCAAAGCTCCAAGGTGATGTGCTCCCACAGCACGGGCGGCACGCTGATGCGATCTTTACCGTGCAGGGTGTAGGTGTGCGACTGATACAGCGGCTTTTCGCGCCCCGGCTGCATCAGGCGAAAAAGGATCTTGGCGGGTGCGCCCTTGCAGCGCGTGTCGGCGCAAAAAAGCAGGATCTGCTCGCAAACAGGCGCGGTGCAGGAAAGCGTGCAGCTTTTTTCAATGCGGATCTCGCCGTTTTCTGCGGCACCACACGGGAGGAGATCGTTTTTGCAAAAAAGTGTAGCCATGTTGTTTTCTCCGTATTTTCTACCCGTTTGGGGGTTAATCAGCGCTCGTTGCGGCGATTTGCCGTTTGATAAAGCTGTAACCATACGTCCAGATGCGCCTCGCAATCCAAGTAGTGCGCGAACTTTTCAAAATACTTGGGTTCACGGGTCTCACCCACGCGCACCACGGCGCGCTCGTAGTTTTCGCGCTGGCTTTCACAAAATGCCACCCAGCCATCGTACCACGTGCCGTCTGCGAGCTGCGCGTTGCGCGCCGCAAACGCGGCAAGCAGTTTTTCTTTTTCTTCACCTTTCGCGAGCGCGATGCCCGCGCCGTTTTCCGCGGTGGGAACAAACGCGATCTCGTGCGTTTTGCTGTCGTAGCGTACGGCAAGCTCACTATCCCAGATTTCGGGGAGATCGTCGTTCTTTTCCTTTACAAAATGGAAATTACCTTGTCCGTAGAGAATATGGCAGCCCTCGAACTGCTCGTAGCAGCCGATGCAATGGCTGTGCTGGGTGAGGATCAGATCCGCACCGCTTTTTGCCATCGCGCGGCAAGCGGTGCGCAGACGGGGCGAGGGGTATTGGCAAAGCTCCTTGCCGCCGTGGTAAAGCACCACCACGCGGTCATACTTTTCCTTTGCCGCACGCACGGCAAGGGGTGTTTCAAAGGGATCGAAGCCGTTGCACCCCACGCGATCGGCAAGGGCATAGGAGTATTCGTGCTCGCACACGGCAATAAGACACACGCGCTCGCCGTCCTTTTCGATTACGAGATGCTTTTTGGCATCCGTCGCATTTTGACCGTAGCCCGTGTACAAAAGCCCCTGCTCATCCAGCGCCGAAAGCGTGTCCTCGGCACCCTTTTTGCCATAGTCAAAAAAGTGGTTGTTCGCAAGGCCGCAGACCGTTACGCCGACTTTTTTCAGCACCTCGGCAGTTTCGCGCGGCGCCTTGAGGGGCGGCCCGATCTTCGAGATCGGCGGCTCCGCGTCGGTGAGGGCGCATTCCAGATTGATCATGTTGAGGTCGTTGCCCTCAAACAGCGAGAGCGTGTCGCCAAACAGTGCTTGCACGTCACCTGCGGCAAAGAGCGCGGCGTTGGTATCGGTCGGGGAAATATCCCCCACAAACAGACATTTCATAAAAGTACCTCCTTGGAAGGCGTTTTGTCCATTATAACGCATCTGTGCGGAATTTGCAAGGTGTTATCAGAAAAAGCCCCGCCGCATTTGCGGCGGGGCAAAAAGCGCAATTACAGCGTCGAGCCGAAATCGGTGACGATCGCCTGGCCTGTGATGGCGCGCGATTCGTCAGAGGCGAAGAACAACAGCATGTTGGCAACGTCCTCGGGGAAGCAGGGCTGCACTTTCAGGTCGTTGTGCTTCATCATCTGCCCAAAGATGTTCATATCCATGTTGGCGGGGCTCATGTCGGCCACCATCGGCGTTACGATCGTGCCGGGGCAGATCGCGTTGCAGCGCACGTTCGTGCCTGCAAAGCGCAGCGCGGTGTGGCGCGTCAGACCGATGACGGCTGCCTTAGAGGCCACGTATGCGGCACCGCCGCAACCCATCACGCCCGCCACAGAGGCGACGTTAACGATCGAGCCGTAGCCCGTTTTTGCCATTTCGGCGCTGATCTCGCGCATCATGCACATCGTGCCCTTGGTGTTGATGTCGATGACGCGGTTCATATCCGCATCGGTGAAGCTGTCGATGGCCTTCAAGCCCTCGTCCAGCACGCCCGCGTTGTTGATCAGAATGTCCACCTTGCCGAACGCCGCCAGCGTGGCGTCCAGTACCTTTTTGGCGTCCTCTGCCTTGGAGATGTCACTGACGACAGGCAGTACCTCACCGCCTGCGGCACGGATCTTTTCCGCAACCTCCAAAAGCGGCGCTTCACGGCGCGCGGTGATCACGACCTTGGCGCCCTCGGCGGCAAATTTGATGGCGGTGGCGGCACCCACACCCGAGTTGCCACCCGTGATGATAGCTACTTTTCCTTGCAAACGATCCATAATTGACCTCCTTGATAAATTTAGTTGGTAAATTCATTATAACACAAGATTTTTTGATTGGCAAGAGTGAATTTTTCACAAAGAAAAGGAATAGAGCGCAGGAGAGCACGCGGGGGGCAG
>JAZQWF010000068.1:0-17102 GCA_045632185.1 Eubacteriales bacterium | reverse complement strand
AAGGCGCGCCGCACGGCGCGCCTTTTTGCGTTGGTGGATCCGAGGCTCAGAATTGACGAGGCATCTTCGCTTTGCGAAGGTGCAGGAGTGCGAGAATTGCCGTAAGGCGTTGGGAGCTTGCTCGCAAAAGCCGAGGCAATTCTTTTTGCCGTTTGCGGCAAATGTTTCGAGGGGTGGGCTGGCAGATCTTTTGGAGTTGTTCTTTCCACCGCTTGACAACGTGTGCCGTGCGTGCTAAAATGAATTTAGAGATTTTAACTGATGTGTGTGTGGCGCAGATCCGTGCCTGTTGCTCTGAATATGTTGCTTTATTATCTGCACAAAATTAACACACGAAATCAAAAACTTTACTGAAACGAGAGTGTATCATGACAGAACTGGAACAAAAAGAGCCTGTATCGGTAGCATGCGCAGCGCCGCCTTCCAACGGGCGGATCGATCCTTGCGTGCGCTACGGTGACGAGTTTTACGAGCAATATGTGCAGGGCTTTCAACCGCCTCAAAAGCGGAAGCTCCTTTTTCGCTTTGTGAAGCGCGCGTTTGATATTTTCTTCGCGCTTTTTTGGCTTGCGTTGCTATTGCCCTTGATGCTGCTGATCGCACTGGCTATTCTGCTTGATAGCCGCGGGCCGATCCTTTTTGCGCAGCAGCGCGTTGGCAAGAATGGCAAAGCGTTTCGCTGCTATAAATTCCGCACGATGAAGCAGGGCGCTCCCCGCGATCTTCCCAGCTCGCAGATGTCCGCGGGGGAGGTATATGTGACGCGTGTGGGAAGGGTGCTGCGCAGATGGAGCTTGGATGAGCTGCCGCAGCTGTTCTGTTGTCTTGTGGGAACGATGTCCTTCGTAGGCCCCCGCCCGCTGGTATTAAGCGAGGTCAAATGCCACGAAATGCGCAAGCGGCTTGGTGTTTACGGTGTGCGCCCCGGCATTACCGGGCTTGCGCAGATCAGCGGCCGCGATGACGTTTATTATAAGAACAAAGCGATCTTGGATGCGCAGTATGTGCGCGATGCCTCGCTTTGGCTGGATTTCAAGCTTTTGCTTTTGACGGTGGCTGTTGTTTTGAAGGGAACGGGAAACAATACCCCCAAAAAGAAAACGTAAAAAGGATCCCGAAATCGGGATCCTTTTTGTATGTCAGATCTTGAATTTCTGATCCTCTTCAAGGCCGAGCCGCTCGACCATTTTGGCAGGATTTATAAGCGTCAGCGCGCTGGGGGAGTGTGCGTCCGAGCCAAGGTAGAACTTGCAGCCGCACTCGGCAGCGATGCGGTAGGGGCGCATCGTTTCGGAAATGTTTTCCTCCGCGACCTCCCAGTTGCTCATATTCAGCTCAATACCAACGCCCAGCTTTGCTGCCTTGGCAAACAGGTGCTTCATATCCTCATCTTTGATGAGAGAGAGCGTTTTGAGCGTGCTTTCGGCCGTTTTGGCAGGCGAGAGCAGCGAGCAGGTCAGGTGTGCCACACCGATCTTATGGAAGGGGAGATCCATCTCCAAAAGCGCATCGAAGCGCTGCACCCAAAGGTCTGCATGCACCTGCTCGGAAAAATCTCCGCGCTCGCGCGTAAACCCGGGCATGTGCAGGTGTGTGGTGGGAATGATGATGAAGTCGCGTCTCTTCATTTCCTCGGTGGAAATGCCGATGCGAAGATCCTTGGTCATCTCGGTTTCGCAGCCGTAAAGGAAGCGTACGCCCTCGGCTTGCGGCAGGGGGAGTGCCAGATCGGTGCGGGCGGTGTTTTGCATCGCGTACCAGATGGCGGTTCCGCTTTCGTAAGGGCCGTTAAAGCTGGCACCGGGCACGCGCTCGTCCCAGTAATGGTCGGTCAGCACGATGGTGGAAAGTCCGTCGCGCAGCGCGTAATCCAGCATTGCCTGAGGAACCTGACGGCCATGCGTAGAGCAAAGCGAGAGGTAGGAATGAATGTGCATATCGTGGTCGATCAGGTAACGCATCACAGCTCCTCCTTTCGCGGTACGATATATTTCTGATCCTCGCTCAGGTCAAGCAGATCGATCATCTTTTCAAAGTCGGCCATCGCCTTGGAAAGCATGCCCGTGGTGTGCGCGTCAGAGCCAAGATAGAACTTGCAGCCGCACTCAATGGCGATCTTGTAGGGGCGCAGGACGCTATCCATAATGTGCGCGCATTTGAAGGGCTCAAAATTCAGCTCGATGCCAACGCCCGCCTTGGCTGCCTGAGCGAACAGATGCTTCATCTGATCGTCGGAGATCAGCGAAAGGCAGCGCTCCACGCCGGCCCAGGTCTTGTCGGGGACGAAAAGTGCGGTGGTGAGGTGGGGAATACCTACCTTTTTCAGGGGCAAGCCGCTGTCCAGCACCGCCTGAAAGCGATCCACCCACATTTCGGCGCGTCGCGCATCGGTATTATCCTCGGGATCGCGGGAAACCAGATGGCGCATGTGCATGTGTGTGGTGGGAACGATGATAAAATCCAGCTCCTCGGCGGTCTTGCGGGAAACGCCGATGGTGTGATCCACCGCCATTTCGGTTTCGCAGCCAAACAGATAGCGCACACCCTCTGCCTGCGGCAAGGGAAGCGCCAGCTTGATGTGCGCACAGGTCTGCGTAGCGTAGCCGTTGTAGGCGCCGCCCGCCATACCAAATCTTACGCCGGGCACGTTTTCGTCCCAGAAGTGGTCGGTGATGCAAAGCGTATGAAGCTTATTTTCAAGGCCGTATTCCAGAATGCGGTCAGGACGCTGGTGCAGATCCTGCGCACAGCGTGAAAGACACGTGTGAATGTGCAGGTCGTGGTCAATTTGATAGCGCATAAAGCCACCTTCCTTTCATTACGTTCATTATAGCATAAAGAGAGCAAAAGTCAAGCGCGGAAAAGGGTAAAAAACGCGTTTTTTCGCCAATTTTGCTATATTTGGGCGTTACTTTTCTGCTTTTCACCATTTATTTTTAGACAAAATAAAAAAACATTGTTTACCCCCTTGCAAAATTCTTGAAATTGTTGTATAATAAATCAAATAATTTTAGCACAAGGAGATTTTCGTTATGGCTTTCTATTACAGCGAACCTTCTCATACGTTTAACGAGTATCTGTTGGTGCCCGGCTACTCCTCTGCGGAGTGCATTCCCGCCAACGTGTCCCTTAAAACCCCTCTTGTTAAGTTTAAGAAGGGTGAGGAGCCCGCAATTTCCATGAACATTCCCATGGTTTCCGCAATCATGCAGTCCGTTTCCGGCGATCGCCTGGCAGTGGCTCTTGCACGTGAGGGCGGCGTGTCCTTCATCTACGGCGCGCAGACCATTGAGGACGAGGCAGCTATGGTTGCCCGCGTAAAGAACTATAAGGCAGGCTTTGTAAAGTCCGCCTCTAACCTGCGCCCCGATCAGACGCTGGCTGACGTGCTGGCACTCAAAGAGGAGAACGGCTTTTCCACCGTTGCCATCACCGAGGATGGCACCGCTGAGGGCAAGCTTGTCGGCATCGTGACCGGTCGTGATTACCGTGTCAGCCGCATGGATCCCTCTGAGAAGATCGAGAACTTTATGACCCCCTTTGCCAAGCTGATCACCGCTCCCGAGGGTACTACCTTGAAGGAAGCAAACGATATCATCTGGGACAACAAGCTGAACTCTCTGCCCATCATTCGCAAGGACGGCACGCTTTGCTACTTCGTATTCCGCAAGGACTACGATCAGCACAAGATGAGACCCATGGAGCTGCTGGACGCACAGAAGCGTTACGTTGTTGGTGCAGGCATCAACACCCGTGACTTCGCTGAGCGCGTTCCCGCACTGGTAAATGCAGGTGCAGACGTGCTTTGCATTGACTCCTCCGAGGGCTACTCCGAGTGGCAGAAGATCACCATCGCTTGGATCCGCGAGCACTATGGCGACACCGTAAAGGTTGGCGCAGGCAACGTCGTGGACGGCGAGGGCTTCCGCTTCCTGGCTGAGTGCGGCGCTGACTTCGTTAAGGTCGGTATCGGTGGCGGTTCTATCTGTATCACCCGCGAGACCAAGGGCATCGGCCGCGGTCAGGCAACCGCTCTCATTGATGTTTGCAAGGCCCGTGACGAGTACTTCAAGGAAACCGGCGTTTACGTTCCCGTTTGCTCTGACGGCGGTATCGTACACGATCACCATATGACGCTGGCACTTGCTATGGGTGCTGACTTCATGATGCTTGGCCGTTACTTCGCACGCTTTGACGAAAGCCCCACGGCTAAGATCAACGTCAACGGCACTTTGATGAAGGAGTACTGGGGCGAGGGCAGCAACCGCGCCCGTAACTGGCAGCGCTACGACCTCGGCGGCAGCAAGAAGCTGTCCTTCGAGGAGGGTGTTGACTCCTACGTACCCTACGCAGGCAAGCTTTCCGACAACGTGCAGATCAGCCTTGCCAAGGTGCGCTCCACCATGTGCAACTGCGGCGCGCTCACCATTCCCGCGCTGCAGCAGAAGGCGAAGCTGACGCTGGTATCCTCTGTCAGTATCGTAGAGGGCGGCGCACACGACGTCGTGCTGAAAACCGGCAACAAGCAGGTCTAAGACAAAGAACTTCACACCCGAGGCATCTTGCCTCGGGTGTGTCTTTTTTGCTTGTGGGCGCAATTTTTGCGGGATCATGAGCGGGGAATGAAACCTTGATTGTAAAAAGCATCTTATTTTACTTGAAAATCCTTTTATTTTTAATTAAGGGAAGAAAAGAATTGACAAAAGCGGAAATTTGTGATACAATTTGTTCATCTCAAACTTTGTTAAAGTTTTGTCAACATGGAGGTATAATATGAAAGTAGATGTGCTTGCAGCACTCTTTTCTACGCTCGGCGCAGTCGTTGCACTTGCCTTTGCGGCAATTATGGCGTACAGAGTGTTGAAGTTCTCGGAAGGGAATAGCTTGATGCAGAAGATCTCTGCATCTATCCGCAAGGGTGCAAACGCCTTTTTGAAGCGTCAATACAAGATCGTATTGATCTTCTTCGGTGTGATGTTTGCCGTGCTTGCCGTGATGGCGTTGGGCGGGCTTCTCACCCCCTTTGTTCCGTTTGCGTTTTTGTCGGGCGGATTTTTCTCGGCCTTTTCCGGCTTTATCGGTATGCGTATCGCAACGGCGTCCAATGCCAGAACCGCCAATGCGTGCCAAGAGGGTCTGAACCGCGGTCTGCGCGTGGCCTTCTCTGCGGGCAGCGTTATGGGCTTTACCGTGGTGGGACTTGGCTTGTTTGACGTTTCCGTTTGGTTCGTTTTGCTGAGATTTGTGTTTAAGCTTTCTCCCGGCGAGATCACCGGCTCGATGCTGACCTTCGGTATGGGTGCATCCTCGATGGCGCTGTTTGCGCGCGTTGGCGGCGGTATCTTCACCAAGGCCGCAGACGTTGGCGCGGATCTTGTCGGTAAGGTAGAGGCGGGCATTCCCGAGGACGACCCCCGTAACCCTGCCGTGATCGCCGATAACGTGGGTGATAACGTAGGCGACGTAGCCGGCATGGGCGCCGATCTTTACGAGTCCTACGTGGGCTCGCTGGTCTCCGCATTTGCGCTTGGTGTATCCGCATTTGGTGATATCAAGGCCATGCTGCTTCCCATGATGCTGGCTGTGGTGGGTGTGATCTGCTCGATCTTTGGCACCTTCCTTGTCAGAACAAAGGAGGGCGCAACGCAAAAGCAGCTGCTTGGCGCGCTTTCCCGCGGCACCAATTTCTCTGCGATCCTGATTGCCGCAGCCGCGTTCCCGCTTGTATGGCTTTTGCTCGGTGAAGAGAACTGGTCGATCTATTTTGCGATCCTTGCAGGTCTTGTCGGCGGCGTGCTGATCGGCATGGCGACTGAATACTTTACCTCGGATAGCTACAAGCCCACGCGCGGCTTGGCAGCAACCTCCGAAACCGGTACGGCAACTATTGTTATCGGCGGTCTTTCCGTCGGTATGCTTTCCACCGTTCTGCCCATCGTGATCGTGGCAGTTTGCGTGCTGGTGGCGTTCTTTGTGTCCGGTGGTGCCGCCAATGCCTCTCTCGGCCTTTACGGTATCGCGCTGGCGGCCGTTGGCATGCTTTCCACGCTGGGTATTACGCTGGCAACCGACGCTTACGGCCCCGTTGCGGATAACGCAGGCGGCATCGCGCAGATGGCAGGCCTTGACGAAAAGGTCAGAGAGCGCACGGACGCGCTGGACTCGCTTGGTAATACGACCGCGGCAACGGGCAAGGGCTTCGCCATTGGCTCCGCGGCTCTTACAGCGCTTGCCCTGATGGTGTCTTATATCGATAAAGTAAAATCTATCAATCCCACGCTGGATACCACCTCCGTGCTCAGCATCACCAACCCCACCGTGCTTGTCGGTCTTTTCATTGGCGCTTGCTTGCCCTTCCTGTTTGCAGCTTTGACGATGAAATCCGTTGGCCGTGCAGCGCAGAGCGTTGTAAAAGAGGTGCGCCGTCAGTTCAGAGAGATCAAGGGCCTGATGAGTGGCGAGGCAGAGGCGGATTACGCCAGCTGCGTAGACCTTTGCACCAAGGCAAGCCTTGGCGAGATGGTGTTCCCGACGGTCGTTGCCGTGATAGTGCCTGTTATTACGGGTATGATCCTTGGCTGGACGGGCGTTGTCGGTATGCTGGCAGGTGCTACGGCATCCGGATTTTTGATGGCGATCTTCATGTCCAACGCGGGTGGCGCGTGGGACAACGCAAAGAAGTATATTGAAAGCGGCGTACATGGTGGCAAGGGCTCTGAAAATCACAAGGCGGCTGTCGTTGGCGATACGGTGGGCGATCCCTTCAAGGATACCTCCGGTCCTGCGATCAACATTCTGATCAAGCTGCTTTCGATGGTTTCCATCGTATTTGCGGCTATCGTGGTGAATTTCTCGCTGCTTTGATCGGCAAATCGATTTGATTTCTTGCAAAACAACGCAAAATCTGTTATAATAAAGGCGTGCCGCACGGCACGCCTTTATTTGTTTTCAAAGGAGAATGATTATGAGCATCGTAAAAAACGAACCTAAGCATACGTTTGGTCTGTTGCAGGCCGTCCGCGCCCAGTTGGAGCATCGCGCTTTCTGGCTGTATCTGCTTTGCGATGAGGCAAAGAAAAGAGGCCTTGACCCCCGCGATTTCGGCAGTGCCGCTATCAAGCGCTGCGGCCTTTCGCAGGGCGCCGATCTTGTAAAAAAGGGAAATACCGACAGCTTGAAGGGCCTGCACAAGACGCTGTTCACGCTGCCTGCCCGTTACGTATTTGAAATGAAGATCCTGGAATCCACCGATGACAAGCTTTCTATCGATTTCCACTATTGCCCCCTGGTAAAGGCGTGGCAGAAGGCGGGCTGCTCCGACGAGGAGATCGCCATGCTCTGCGATATCGCTATGTGTGGCGACCACGGCATCGGCGAGCGCTATGGCAGCGTATTGGAGCTGCCCAAGTGCATTGCAAAGGGCGATGACGTCTGCTCGCTTCGTTACCGCAAGAAGACCGCGGAAGAAGCCGAGAAATAAGCGGTTCAGAAGCGTTTATGTTTGATTTTAAGGATAAGATCGCCGTTGTTACGGGCGGTGCGCGCGGCATTGGCAAGTGCATCTGCGAGCAGTTCGAGAGGGCGGGCGCCAAGACGCTTGTGATCGATATTTTGCCCAACGAGTATTTCGTGGGGGATCTTGCAGACAAGCAAACGCTGGAAAAATTTGCCGCCAAGGTGATCGCCGAGCAAGGGCGCGTGGATTATCTGATCAACAATGCCGCCCCTAAGGCGGTCGGCATCACGAACGGCAGCTTTGAGGATTTTGAATACGCGCAGCGCGTCGGCGTGACCGCGCCGTTCTATCTTTCCAAGCTTTTTGCACCCTATTTTGCAAAGGGGGCAAGCATTGTCAACATCTCCTCCTCCCGCGATCGTATGAGCCAGCCCGAAACCGAGAGCTACACGGCGGCCAAGGGCGGTATCTCCGCGCTGACGCACGCGTTGGCGGTGAGCCTTGCGGGCAAGGTGCGCGTCAATTCCGTATCGCCCGGCTGGATCGACAATAACTACACCGTTTGGGAAGGCCCTGACGCCACACAACAGCCCGCAGGGCGCGTGGGTGATCCGCGTGATATTGCCAATATGGTGCTGTATCTTTGCTCGGATATGGCGGGCTTTATCACGGGAGAGAATATCTGTGTGGACGGCGGTATGACAAGGCAGATGATCTACCACGGTGACCACGGCTGGTCGCTGGCGGATACGAAGGATTAACGGAGGCGAGCCGTGAAACTGTTGATACAGGCGATTTTGAAGTTTTTGATCGGCATTTTGCTTGTGGGCGCGTTGCTTTTCTTGCCTGCGGGCGGATTTTCCTATTGGAACGGCTGGCTTTTTGCTGCGCTTTTGTTCCTGCCGATGCTGTTGCTTGGCGTGGTGCTGTTCATCAAATCTCCCGCCTTGCTTGAAAAGCGATTGAACGCAAAGGAAAAGCAAGGCACGCAAAGGGGCGTTTTGGCGCTTTCCGCGCTCATCTTTTTGGGTGGCTTTGTGCTTGCGGGGCTTGATTTTCGCTTCGGCTGGTCGCGCGTGCCGCTTGGGGCGGTGATCGTTGCGTCCGTCGTGCTGCTCGTGGCCTACGCCCTTTACGCCGAGGTGATGCGAGAGAATGCCTACCTTTCCCGTACGATAGAGGTACAGCAGGGGCAGCGCGTGATAGACACGGGGCTTTACGGCATCGTGCGCCACCCCATGTATGCGGTGACGCTTTGGCTGTTTCTGGCCATTCCCGTGGTGCTTGGCTCTTTTTGGGCGCTTGCTGTTTTTGCCTTGTATATCCCCGTGCTTGTGTTGCGCATTTTTAACGAGGAAAAGGTGCTGACGGCGGGCCTTGCGGGCTATGCCGACTATAAAAAGCGCGTAAAATACCGATTGATACCCTTTATTTGGTGAATAATAAAACAGCCGCGGAGATCCAAACGGATCACCGCGGCTGTTTGTTGTATCAAAGTGCAATAATTGCCAGCATGGCGATGCCAAGCGCAAGTCCCGCCCACTGTCTGGGGCGGAGCTTTTCGCGGAAGAAGATCACGGCCGCGATGGTGGTCAGGAAGATCAGACCGCCGTTTACGATGGGGAAGAAGATGTGCTTGTCCATCACGCCGGAAAGGAAAAGGTTGATCAGGTTGACCGCGCCCATGGCCGCGCCGGAGCCGATCGCCATGATTGTTGTACGGGAGCGAAGCGGGAAGGCGGGCGCGGTGCATTTTTTGGCAGTCAGCAGCTGTCCGCCGAAATTGAACAGGGCACACACCGCAAAGGTGATCTGCAAGAAGGGGATCAGCTCTGCGCTGTGGGGCGAGGACTGATGCAGGGTCTGCATAATGCCGATGCCGCCCGTGAAGATGAACGTGCCGAGCGAGAGCAGGATCCATTTGATTTTGACGTTTTCTTTGCCTGCGATCAAAACAAGGCCCATTGCGATCAGCAACAGCGTCAGCGAGATCCAGAAAAGCGTGGATACCTTTTCCTGCATGAAAAGAATGCCGAAGAAGGTGGGGATCAGCAAGCTGCTGCCCTGCAAAAACGTAGTCAGCGACATAGGGCCGCAACGCAGTGCCTGCAAGCAGAAATACTGGCTTGCCGTAGTGACCAGTGCAAAGATGATCGCCATCACGACGGTGTAGGCGCTGGGAAGCGTGGAGGGGAAGAAGCAAAGGGCAGCGAGCGAGCCGATATAAAAGATCCAGTTAAAGCGGAAAATATCGCGGTCATGCGTCAGCTCCTGCTTGCTGAACAGATTGGCGGCAACCGTTTTGGCGGTTTCCAGAAAAATGCTGAAAAACAGAAGAAAATAATACATAGAAGCACCTATTGATTACGGATTGGGGAGATGTCGCAGCACGCGGCCGGAGCGCGTGCCGGTATGCTCACCCTTGAAAATTACGGGCTTGCCGTTGACGATCACGTAGTCCATTCCCGTGCAGTAGCGGTTGACCTGTTCCAGCGTGGCGTGGATCTGCAAATTATCCAGATCAAATACGTTGATATCGGCATAGCAGCCCACTTCAAGGCGTCCGCGTCCGTCCAGACGGAAGTGATGCGCGGGCATTGAGCCAAGCTTTTTAACGGCGTCCTCGATCGAGATCACACCAAGCTCGCGCACGTAACGCACGATGAAATAGCAAATGGACATATAGTTTTGAATGTTCTGGTTGTTTCGCGCCAGCGCACCCTCGGTCACAGTCGTGCGCGAGTCGGACTCCCAAAGGAAAAGGGGATCCTTGATCACGGTGTCGATCAGCGTCTGCTCGTCAAAGAAGATCGCCTGACCAAGCACGGCGGTGGCCGCCACGATGTCGGGGGCGGACTGCATCACGTCAAGGAAGACGTCGAAGGGATCCTTGTTTTGCTCGTGGCACAGATCCATAAAGCGACGCATGCCGATCTCGGGCATGTGCGTGGGTTTGAGGTAGAGCAAGCGGTCCCATTGACCCTTGGCAAGGAAGCGGAAATAGCGGTCGCAATCCGCCTTGACACGGGCGCGCCCCTCTGCATCGGCCAGGATCCTTCTTGCCTCGTCCCAGCCGTCCTTGTAAAGCCAGGGGGGCAGCACGGCCAGCATCATACCGGTCGCATAGCAAAGGGGAAGCATATCCGTATAAACGTTCAGATGCTCCTTTTCTCTTGCATCGCGCAGCATTTGAATGGCGCGTTCCAGATAATCGTCGGGCGTGCCGTTATCGTACTTGACGTTCAGGTGCGAGATATGGCCGCGCACGCCGGTCTTGCGGATAACGTTGAGGAATTCCTCCACAGAGTCCAGAATATGCGGGCCCTCATCGCGCATATGAGAGGTATAGATGGCGTCGTATTCCGCCACGATCTTTACAAGGCGCTCGACCTCCTCGGGGCGGCAAATGTTGCCGGGAATGGATTCAAGTCCCGTAGAAAAGCCGATAAAGCCCGCCTCCAACGCCTCGCGCAGGAAGCTCTCCATTACGGCAAACTGCTCCTCGGTATAATCCGTCGTATAGCACTCTGCCATCATGCGCAGATCGTTGTGGCCAAACAGCCACGCCACGTTCATAGAGGAGCCGATCTTTTCCATCTTGTCCAGCGTAGCCGCTACCGCACCCTTGGGGTAGGTGGGGCCTTCCAGATTGTAGATGCAGTCAATGCCGTCCCCCTTGGGGTCAAAGGGAACACCCGTCATGCGCGTGCGTCCTGTCAGGCCGCAGTTGCCCACGATCTCCGTGGTCACGCCCTGACGCACCGAGCTTTGACATTCGGGATTGCCCCAGATGGTATAGTCCGAGTGCGTGTGTGCGTCAATAAAGCCGGGCGTTACCAGCTTGCCCGCGGCGTCGATCTCAATGGGGGCGTGAACGCCTGCAAGCGAGCCGATATAGTCGATCTTATCTCCGATCACAGCAAGATCTGCGTAGTAAGCGGGTTTGCCCGTGCCGTCTACGATCTTACCGTTTCGAATAATGATATCCGGTGTTTTTTTGTAAAAGCTCATCATAATTCTCCGTATGTTTCACACAATTTCTTCGATCACACCAAGGTCAAAGGCAAGGCGGGGAAGCACGTACTTGTCGCGGATGTCCTTGGCCGCGAAAAAGGTCATGGGAAGCGTCTTTTCCGCAAGACCGATGTCCGACATCGTCTTGGGGGCGTCAATGGCGTCAAGCAGCGCACAAAGCGCTTCTGCCGTGGGGAGTTCCTCGTCCATAATAGTAAGGATCGCGTTCCAGTTCGCAAGAATCGTGTCAAGGCGCGCGCGGTGTGCGATCTTGTCGTATTTCTTTTCCTTGGCTTCCAGGGCGATCATCGCCTCTGCGCTCTTTCCAAGGAAGGCGCGCAGCTGCTCGCTCCAAGCGGCAAAATCAAATTTATCCACGTATGCAAGCGCCGTTTCGCGGTCGGGCACAAGGGCGCGGAGCTTTTCGTAAAGCTTTACCGAGATCAGCGTGCCCACGGCGCATTGAATGCCGTGCAGATCCTCGGGCGTGCCGAATTCCAGCGCACGCATATCCCACACGTGCGAGAGGTAATGCTCGATGCCCGAGGCAGGGCGGGAAACGCCCGCCAGTGTCATCGCAACGCCCGTGATGACAAGCCCCTCAAACACCGCGGCGACTGCATCGGGATCGCGCGCAAGCAGCTTGTCGGCAAGATCTACACACTTTTTCAGCGCGCCGCGTACAAGGGAGGCGATCTCCTCGCAGTAATACTCGCCCGTGACGAGATGCGCGATGCGCCATTCGCAAATGCTGGTGTACTTGGCCAGCATGTCGCCAAGGCCGGATTTCATCATCTTTAAGGGTGCTTTGCACAGGATATCAGTATCTCCGATGATCACGTCGGGTGCGCGGCTTGCAAGCGAGATTTTCAGCCCCTCGCGCGTCATAGAGGAGGAGGCAGAGGCGTAACCGTCCATCGAGGGGGCGGTGGCCACGATAACGTAGGGGATACCCTTGACGTTGCTGACGATCTTTCCAATGTCGTTGATGACGCCCGAGCCCACGCCGATGACCATATCGGCATCGCCGGGCAGGAACATCATTGCAAGTCCCACATTGTGCTCGTTGGGAGCGGGGCGCTCGTCCTTGTAGGTGTAGATAGCGTAGGGAATACCCGCTTTTTCAAGCAGGGTGCATACGCGCTCGCCCGCGGCGGCATAGGTGTTGCGGTCGCAAAGGATATAGGGCTTTTTCGCACTGTATTCGCGAACGATAGAGGGCAGCTCGCCCAAAACACCCGCACCGCAAAGGATCTTATCAATATCGGCCACGTGTGCCTTGCCGCACGCGCAACCGCTTTTTTGGATGGTGTCTAATTCTTTTAAGCTCATAAGTTTCTCCTTTTTGCGAGGAAATAAAAGTAAAAGCCGAGGCGAACGCCTCGGCTTTCGTTGTGCTTTGGTGGAGCATAGGGGATTCGAACCCCTGACCCCAACACTGCCAGTGTTGTGCGCTCCCAACTGCGCTAATGCCCCGCATTCAACGAATGATATTATAACAAAATGAGGGAAGAATGTCAAGAGTTTTTTTGAAAAAATGTTGAGAGTATAATTGAAAGCTTATTTTTCTTCCAGCTCCCAGCGGTATCCCCGGCCATAGCGGAAATCGTATTTCTTTTCGCAATTGCGGCATTCGAAGAAGGCATAGCTGTCATCAAACCCGGGGACGTTTTCGTAAACGATCTTGCCTTTGCCGCAGGGACAATGATATTCATAATGCTCGGTGGGGGAGTTTGCTCCATTCGGATAGCGTTTTTCAAACAGGATCAGCTTGGCTGTTTTTTCGTTTAACATCGCATTTTCTCCTTTGTGACAAAATTGTAATGAATAGAGGGGGAATTGTTATAGACTTCTTTCGTGAAAATCGTTACAATGATGTTGTAAGATCGCAGTCAATGCGGTTTTGCGAACTCGGAGGGGGAAAGCCCTGTTTCTGCGCGGAACACGCGGAAAAAGGTGATGTAATTTTCGTAACCGCAGTGCAAATAGACCTCCTTTAAGGGCATACCCTCAAAGATCAGCTCCTTGGCGCGGCGTATGCGCTGGGTGTTGACGTAATGCATCATTGGCACGCCCATCTTGCGGCGGAAGCTCTTACACAAGTAAGAGCCGGAGGTGTAAAGCTGCTCGGCGATGCCGTCGATGGTCAGCTTTTCCGAAAGATTGGCGTTGATGTATTCCACCGCGCGCTCGATCAGCTGATCTGCGCCGGAAAGTGTCCTTTGCTCAGAGCGCAGCTGTAAAATGTAATAGTAGGCAAGCAAGCGCTCGTTAAAGATGATGTTTTGCGCAGCATCTGTCACCGCCAGCTTGGAAAGCTTGGCACACGCCCCAAGCGTCTGCAAGAAGGGCGTTCCTGTAATGTTCTGCGTGATCACGCCGCTCTTTTTTAAAAGATCGGCGAAATGCGAAAAGCCTTTTGAACGAAGGCGGTTATCGGAAACGTACATCACGGATCTGCGATAGGGCGCTTGGCTTTTGAAGAAGATCCGATGCGGCACGCCCTGTGGAATGACGATCAGGTCATTTTGTCCCAGGGGGTAGATTGTGCCGTCAATGTGCATTTCCACGTCACCCTCCAACAAAAGGAAGAATTCGTAATATGGGTGTTCGTGTCCCGGAAATGCGCTTTGCACGGGAGCGGGATCAAAGGATACCGAAAAATGGCTCTTTTGCGTGCCGCTTACGTGGAAAGTGTTCAAAGTATTGTTGTTCATACCTTCATTATAAACCAATTTTTCAAAAAGTCAATACTTGTATCAAATTTGTAATCATAAAGGAGAAAAACATTATGCCCGAAATCAAGCTTTGTGCCTTCGCGGACGAGTCCTCCTCCGTGTTTGAGGAGCAGATCGCAGCGCTTCTGCGCAACAATATTCCTTATATGGAGATCCGCAATGTTGATGGCAGAAACGTAAAGAAGCTGACCGCCACGGAAGCAAAGGAGTACAAAAAGCGCCTGGACGAAAACGGCCTTTCTGTTTGGTCGATCGGCTCGCCCCTTGGTAAATCCGAGATCGCGGACGATTTTGAAAAGGTAGAGGATCTGCTCAGACACCTGTGCGAGCTGGCGCAGGTCTTTGGCACGGATAAGATCCGTATGTTCAGCTTCCATCACGCCACAGAGGAGCGCGAGGAGGTCATCTCCCGTCTTTGCCGTATGGTTGAAATTGCAAAGGACTACGGCATCGGGCTTTATCACGAGAACGAGAAGGGCATTTACGGCGATATTGCCGCCCGCGTGCAGGATATTATGGATAGCGTGCCCGGTCTTTACCACGTGTACGACCCCGCCAACTTCTTGCAGGTCGGCGAGAGCGCTGCCGACACCCTGCGCCTGTTCCACGACCGTGCCGACTATTTCCACATCAAGGACGTGATTGCCGAAACGGGCGAGCTGGTTCCCGCGGGCTACGGTGACGGTGATATCCACAAGCTGGTTGCCGATATCAAGACCGACAAGGTGCTTTCCGTTGAGCCCCACCTCAAAATATTCGACGGCTACGGCCAGATCGACGATACCGCGATGAAGCACAAGTTCCATTTCCAAAGCAACGTGGAGGCGTTTGACGCCGCCGTGAACGCGCTCAAGAGCGTGCTGCTTGCAAACGGCTACACCGAGCAAGGCAGAAGCTTCGTGAAATAATGAAAGTCGGACTTAATTTGTACTCCATCCGCAATCTGATCGGCAGCGAGGAGGATTTCCTTGCCACCGCACACAAATTGCGTGAGATGGGATACGATTATCTGCAATATTCGGGCGGGGAATATGATCCCGCACGCATAGGGCGGGTGAGCGAGGCCGCGGGGCTTCCCGTGTGCCTGACGCATGTGCCGATGGAGCGTATTCTAAACGATACCGATGCGTTGATGGCAGAGCACGAGAGCTTCGGCTGCCGCAATATTGGCCTTGGTGCGATGCCGCGCGAGATCCTTATTGAGGATGAGAGGTTCAAACAAACGGTTGTTGCGCTGGATGCCGCTGCCGAGAAAATGGAGCAAAACGGTTTCCGCTTTTTCTATCACCACCACCAGTTTGAGTTTATGAAGCGAAACGGGGAAACGCTGTTCGACTACATGCTGAAAAACGCCCCCCACGTCAATTTTACGGCAGACACCTATTGGCTGCAATACGCGGGCGTGGATGTGCTTGCCGCCTTGGAAAAAATGAAGGGCAGAATTGCCTGCACGCATTTGAAGGATTATGCCATCAAGTACGTGGAAAAGGAGGGCAAAAAGGAGTTCAAGCCCACCTTCGCACCCATAGGGTGCGGCAATATGGATTTCGCGGCCATCGTGCAGAAAATGCGCGAGAGCGGTGCGGAATATTACTTTGTCGAGCAGGACAATGCCGCCGACCACCCCAACCCTCTTGGCGAGGTAGAGGCGAGTGTCCGTTACATCAAAAATTATCTGTAAAACAGGAGATAAAAACACTATGGAAAAGATCAGATTTGGCATCATTGGCGCGGGCAATCAGGGCACGCTGTATTCGGAGAAGATCTTCGGCCGCGGCAAGATCGATAACGGCGTTGTGACCGCCATTTGCGACAAGAACCCCAAGAAGATTGAAATTTTGAAGGGAAAGCTGAATGACGATAGCATCACCTGGTTCAACGATTACATCCAAATGCTGGATAGCGGCCTTTGCGACGCGATCCTCGTTGAAACCCCTCACTACGATCATCCCATCATCGTCAAGGAGTGCCTTGATCGCAACATTCACGTGCTTTGCGACAAGCCCGCAGGCGTTTATACCAAGCAGGTACGCGAGATGAACGCGCACGCCGAGAAGGCGAGCGCTACCTTCGGTATGATGTTCAATCAGCGCACCAACTGCGTGTACCGCAAGATGAAGCAGATCATCGCAGAGGGCGGCATCGGTGAGCTGCAACGCATCAACTGGATCATCACCGACTGGTACCGTACCGATACTTATTACACCAGCGGTGGCTGGCGTGCCAGCTGGCTTGGCGAGGGAGGCGGCGTGCTGATCAATCAGTGCCCCCACCAGATCGACCTGTTCCAGTGGATCGTAGACGAAATGCCCGTTTCCGTGCGCGGCTTTTGCCAGTACGGCAAGTGGCATAACATTGAGGTAGAGGACGAGGTTACCGCGTTCTTTACCTATAAGAACGGCGCAACCGGCGTGCTGATCACCACCACGGGCGAGGCGCCCGGCACCAACCGCTTGGAGATCTCCGGCACCAAGGGCAAGCTGCTTTGCGAGGGTGATAAGCTGTTCTGGACGAAGAACGAGGTGGATAGCCAGGAGTGGGCACGTACCTGTCAGACCGGCTACCAGAAGCCCCCGCGCGAAACCATCGAGGTGGAAACCGACGGACAGAACCCCCAGCACGCGGGTATCATCAATAACTTTGCCAACTTCCTGCTTGGCAAAGAGCCTTTGTTTGTGCCCGGAACGGACGGCATCAACGGTGTAGAGCTGATGAACGCCATCGAGCTTTCCGGTTGGTTCAATGGCGAGGAGATCACGCTTCCCATCGACGAGGAGCGCTACCTTGCCGAGCTGAATAAGCGCCGCGCGACCTCTAAGCTTCAAGTTGGCTGCGACGATAAGGTTTCGGATAACAGCAACTCTGTGAACGTATAAGACGTTTCAAAAAAGAAG
>JAZQWF010000067.1:0-26811 GCA_045632185.1 Eubacteriales bacterium | reverse complement strand
TAGAGTTGTATTCTCTTTCAGAATTGTCGAGATATTCTATCGCACTTACATGCTTTATACTCATCTCTTACTGTTCAATTTTCAAAGACCATTCGCCGTCCGTTTTCGGCCGACTCCACTATTATATCACAAGGAAATCTCCTTGTCAATACCTTTTTGAAACTTTTTTCAAGTTTTTTTGAGGTTTTTTTCGTGAAGATCCGCTTTGGAGGGACAGCTTTTATATTCTACCACAATTCTTTTTTCTTGTCAACCCCCTTTTTGACATTTTTTTCTGCGTTTATAGTATGACCTTTTGTGCACAAAATATACAGCAGAACCCCAAAAGGAGAAATTTATGCTGACGATCCTTTTTCGAACCGTACTGGTTTACGTGCTTCTGATCGCCACCATGCGGTTGATGGGCAAGCGGCAGCTTGGCGAATTGGAGGTTTCCGAGCTTGTGACCACTCTGCTGGTATCCGAGATCGCCTCCCTACCCATCGTGGACAAAAGCATACCCCTTGCCTACGCCATCATTCCGCTGATCACCGTTCTGGCTCTCGAAGTCACGCTTTCCATGATCCTGATCAAATTCCCCGCCCTCAAAAATCTGGCGTCCGCACGCCCCACAATACTGATCCGCCACGGAAAGCTGGACCAAAAGGAAATGCAACGCGTCCGCATCTCCTTGGACGAGCTGATCAGCGAGGTGCGCCAGGCAGGTATCCCCTCGCTTGATGACGTGGACTATGCCATTTTGGAGCAAAACGGGAAGATCTCTGTTCTTCCACGCAAGGACGCACAGCCACCAACAGCAAAAGACCTGAACCTTTCTCTTGGCGAAAGCGGCATCGTGCATATTTTGATTGAGGACGGACGCATTGACCGATACAATCTGAAAACGATGAGGCTTGACGAAGCATGGCTTGCGCGGGCATTGAAGAAAAAAGGATTGTGCGCCGAAGAGGTGTTTTTTCTCGGCCGAGATGATGCGGGCAATCTTTACTGGATCGAAAAGGAGCAAAAATGAAGGTGTTTCTGTTTTCCACAAGCGTATTAGCGTTGATGATCGTCGCGATCCTTTGCAACGGCCTTTACGTCAAAAGTATTACAAGAGAAATGGCCAGCGGCTTAACGGAGCTGCCGAGTTGCGAGCTTGCGGCAAGCCAGACGCTTCAAGCGCGCTGGGAGAAGGTGGAGAAAACCTTGGAGCTTTCCGTTTCCTCCGCAGACTTAACCGAGGTCAGCAACCGTCTTACCGAGCTTTGCGTGGCGGCAGCGTTCGAAAACGAAGAAGCGTTCGAACGAGCACGGGCGCTTTGCCTTGACAGCATTGCGCGCATACACGATTTCGAACGCTTCTCTTTTCTTCATATATTATAACGGCGCTTCCAGCAGCTCGGCGGCCTCAAAAAGATCGTTCACCACAGGCACGCCACAGGAAAGCAGACGCGCTTTATCGTGATGCCCCGCAGCAATCAAGATGCAGTCCACTCCCATTTCGCGCGCGACCTCAAAATCATGCGTGGTATCCCCCAGCAGCACCGCTTGCGCATGGGCATGTGCCTTACGCCATTCTGCGGCAAGTGCGTTTTTGCCATAAGCGTGAATACTGTCATTCCCCCAGATCTCGTCAAACAGCGAAATCGCCTCGCGCTCACGCAGCTGGGCTTCCATCATTTCCCGCTCGGAGGCGGAAAGGATCGACTGCCGCACGCCTGCTTTGCGCAGGGCCGCCGTCAGTTCTCGCACACCGTCAAAAAGCGGGGATTTTCTACTATATATATTATATAGGGACACCCACTGCGGCGCGAGGACGGTTTTATAATCCTCTTTTTCAAAATCAAACCCAAGGTTGCGATAGTATTGCTCTACGGGGAACAAAAACGCACGGCGGTAGGTTTCCATGTCAGGAAGCACAGGCAAGCCCCGTGCCACCAGCATCTCGTTTGTGGCGTCGATCCCCGCCTGCATATCCGAAATGACCGTGCCGTTAAAATCCCATATTACGTGATCATATCTCATAAAAGCACCAAAGGTGCGGCACCGCACGGCGCCGCACCTTCCTTGTTGATATTACTGATTTGCGTTAGCGCCGTAGTTTCTCAGCCACCACTCTTCGTAAAGAGCCTTGGGGGAAAGCACAGCACCGTACTCCACAGAGTCATTATAGCTGGAATCCATCTTTTCAAGCACTTCTGCCAAAGCTTCAACCGTAATAACGACGTGAGTCTTTCCGCCCACAGGAACGTAAGTTACGGGGCCGGTCAAGCCAAGGATCCAAGCCGCCATCGCCTCGTAACCAGCTGCGCTGGCGGCGATTGCGCCGTCTCTCAATTCAGCCACTCTTTCCGTGGAGGTAATATTGGCCATCACCATCACGTTGAACTGCGCGGAAACAGCGCTCATCATACGGACGCCGTTCACATCAAGCTCGTAATCGGGGCTGAAATTCAAGCCAAGCGTGGGATACAGCGTAGCGTCCAGATTCTGCTTCTTTGCATCGTCCCAAGCACCGATGCCATACTTGCCGTTAGCAAAGTCGGAGGTTGCGGCATTGGGATAAGCCACAAACATGTTGCCGGTCTTAGCGATATCCATCACATAGGCATTGTCCGCCTTCATCTCGGCGTAAACGCCCAGCTCGTTGCCCTGTGCATCATGCACGGTTTTAAGCGTATAGTTCACACCTTCAATACCGTATTGAAGAAGGTTACGGATCTCGGGCTCGGTATTCAGCATAGCGATGATTTCAAGGTTACGGCTCTTATCACGGGTGATAGCGCCGATAGCGAACATGGAATCGAACACGTCCTCGTCAGCGATGCGGGGCGCAGCCACGGTCAGAACGGTGTAGCCCTGCGCTTCCAGCGCTGCCTTATCAGAGGCGGTGCCCTTCACCACGCGAGCCGCGCTGGGAGCGGAAGCGTCGTTCGTGATGTAATTTGCGGTGTTCTCGTAGTAAACCTTCGTTTCAAGTGCCTCGGTGTAAACAGGGAGCGTGAACACGTTTCTGTATACAAGCGTTTCTGCGGGCGTAGAGCTTGCCGTATAGAAGCCACCGAACAAGGAGAAGGTGGAGGGTGCCTGCTCATACGCCTCGTTGAAATACCAGTAGTGAAGCATCTCGAAGTCTACCTCACCGTTTGCGCTGTAAATGGGGGAAATTCCCTCGTAGTTATACACGTCGTCAAGGAACGCTCTTGCCTCGTCGCTGTAAATCGAGTTTTCCATCGCATCAACGTCTGCATAATACTTCTCTACCAGGGCGCTGTCAAGTGCAAGATACGTGTACTCGCCAAGAGGATTGTTGTTGGGAATCGCGTAGATCTTGCCATTCGCCTTGGGAGCGGAAAGCAGTGCAGAGGTCAGATGGTAGGTCAGCTGGGGAGCGGAGTTGGAGATATCCTCGGACTTGATCTCGGTAAGCCAGCCGTTGTTTACGTACTTAAAGTAGTTCTGAGAGCCGCTGACGAAGACGATATCTACCTGAGAATCCAGTGCGGTGGGATATTTCAGCTCGGGCACGCCCTGCTCGTTCTTCACCGTTTCGTCCTCTGCAATCTCAGGGAACAAGGCGGTGCCGTTCTCATCAGCCGCATCCTTAGCTTCTTCCAGACCGATGAAGGCCGCCTCCAATTTTGCGTAATAGGACGCCTCGGTGTAGTATCTGATGTTGACCTGCGTCTTGAAGCGCTTCTTGGTCAGCACGTTGATCTGATCGCAAACATCGTCAAGCTGGCGCCATGCCTTTTCCAAGCCGGTCTCCATCGCTGCAAGAAATGCCTTCTGCTCGTCAGTCTGCTTATTTTCTTCCTCGGGATACTTGTCGGGATCGTAGCCGGCAAACAGCAGCTCGCTGGCAGTTTCCACCAGCTCGCTTTCCGTGATCACCCAAAGGTTGATCGTAGAGGTATAGCGAGATGCATCGTTTACGGTGTTTTCCAGTGCATCTTCATTGTTTCCACAAGAAGTGAAAACAAATGCAAGCATCAGCACCGCCAGCATCAAGCTGATCAATCGTTTTGTCATAATAACAGAACCTCCCTTTCCCCACGCGCGGGGGATAAATATAAATAATACAACCAGTATTTTACACTATTTTAGAGAACTTGTCAAGATGCCCGCAAGCGCTCCTTTATCCTACGGATAAGAAAGGAGCGCAAAGTTACGGTAAGTTTTCACAAACGAGGGTGCAAACTTTCTGCAAAGCAACCATAAAATTCGTGATAGTGCAAAACCGAAATAGACTTATTTTGTGCAATTCCTACGATATTTGTAAAGAATTAATCAAGGAAACCGCGCAAGTGGCGGGCACGGCTGGGATGGCGCAGCTTGCGCAGGGCCTTGGACTCGATCTGGCGAATACGCTCACGGGTGATGTTGAACTCCTTGCCCACCTCTTCCAGCGTGCGGGCGCGGCCGTCCAGCAGACCGAAGCGCAGACGGATCACGTGTGCTTCGCGGGGGGTAAGGGTGTTCAGCTCGCGCTCAATGACCTCACGCAGAATGTTGGTAGAGGCGGCCTCTGCGGGTGCGGGCGTATCATCGTCGGGAATGAAGTCGCCCAGATGGCTATCCTCCTCCTCACCGATAGGAGTTTCCAGAGAAACGGGGTCCAGTGCGACCTTCATGATCTCGCGCACCTTTTCGGCGCTCATACCCATCTTCTCGCCGATCTCGGCAGGGGTGGGCTCGCGGCCAAGCTCCTGCAACATCTGGCGCTGATAACGGGACACCTTGTGGATAGTTTCAACCATATGTACAGGAATACGGATCGTACGTGCCTGGTCGGCGATCGCACGGGTAATGGCCTGGCGGATCCACCAGGTTGCATAGGTAGAGAACTTGAAGCCCTTGGTAAAGTCAAACTTGCCAACGGCCTTCATCAGGCCAAGGTTACCCTCCTGGATCAGATCCAGGAAGAACATGCCCTTGCCCACGTAGCGCTTGGCAATGCTG
The DNA here is from genome assembly GCA_045632185.1 of Eubacteriales bacterium. GTDB lineage: Bacteria > Bacillota > Clostridia > Oscillospirales > CAG-272 > Firm-07. The sequence goes on along the minus strand of JAZQWF010000067.1, from coordinate 21,867 downwards.
ACGACCAGACGCAGGTTGGCCTGCACCAGCTCGTCCTTCGCCTTCTCGTCGCCCTCTGCCATACGGCGGGCCAGCTCCTTCTCTCTCTCGGGATCAAGCAGTGCGACCTTGCCGATATCTTTGAGATACATACGGACGGGGTCGTCAATAGAGATGCCCTCCTGTACCAGCTGGCGCTCGATATTCTCGCCTACGCCAAAGGCCTCAACCTCGCTTTCCAGATCGGCAATATCCTCGGCAAAGGAGATGCCGCTGGCTTCCAGATCCTGACAAAGCTTATCGGGGTCGTAATCGATCAGTGCCTCGTCCAGGTCGCTGACAAACAAAGAGCCCTTTTTCTTGCCTTTTTCCAAAAGCTCGTCGATAATAAGCTTTTTCTCCTCGCTCTCCGCTTCGATTTCCTTAATAAAATCCATTTTTTCTTCCATTGTTTATGTCCGTCCTTTCAGTTTTTTCGTTTCATAGCGGCACGGCGGCGCGCAAGCTCACTTTGCAGGTCGCCCGTATCGCGTTCGGTCTGTCGCTGGTGCGCCTCGCGCAGTGCGGCGGCGGCACTTTCCAGCACCTGTGTGCTGTTATCGGAAAGGGCCTGTCTATCCTGCTGTAAGCGAATAAAGCGTCCCATTTCGTCGGGGGTAAAATGCTCGCCAAGGGCGGAAAATTCAAACCCTTGCTCGCTTTTTTCCATCTCGCAGATCTTCTCAAACGCCCGTTTGCCAAGCGAGGTGAAGAAATGCTCGGCCGTCAGCTCTACCCCGCCGTCACACACGGCACGGCGATGCTCGGGATACAGCATCACAAGCCCCAGCACGGCCTCCTCGGCGGCGGCCGCTGCGGGATTTTTGGCCGCATCCGGATTGACGCGATCCCCGAAGTTCCGCGCGCTCATTTGCAGCTCGCGGCTTTCCTTTTGCTTATATTCCCGCGCCATTTTACTGCGATGACGCTTGACGTCGTTGCCAAGCACCTCTGCGGAGATACCAAGTCTTGCTGCTGCGGCGGTGATATAGATCTCGCGCTCTACGCTTGATGCGGTCTGTGCAATGATCGCCACCAGCTCCTTGGCGGCATTGATCTTCCCTGTCGGTGTCGCCACGTCGTGCAGTGCCAGCACGTTTTCCAGCTTGAAATCAAACGCCGTACGGCTCTCGCCCAGCAGCTTACGGAAGGCCTCCGCGCCGTAGGTATGCACGTACTCATCCGCGTCCTTGGCGCCCGTCAGCTTCAAGACCTTGACTTCAAGGCCGACCTCGTCCAGAAGGCGCATCGCCTTATAGGCGGCTCGCTGACCTGCCTCGTCACTGTCATAGTTGATGATCACGCGCTTGGTGTAGCGCGCCAGCAGTCTGGCATGCTCCTCGGTGATGGCGGTACCCAACGTAGCCACCGCGTTCTCAAAGCCCGCGGCCTGGATCGCCATGGCGTCCATCGCACCCTCACAAAGGATCATCTGCTCGGCACAATGATTTTTGGCAAAATTCATGCCGAACAGGATACGGCTCTTCTTGAAGGCGGGGGTATCCGAGGTGTTGATGTACTTTTTGCTTTTCTCGTCAGGGTTGAGCGAACGGGCGCTGAATGCGACCACGTTCCCCGTCACGTCGATCACGGGGATCACCATGCGGTTGCGGAACAGGTCAAACGGTCTGCCCGTTTTTTGTGATTTTCCGCAAAGGAAGGCGGCATAAAGCTCCTCGTCGGTAAAGCTCTTTGCCTTCATGTGCCTTGTCAGCATGCCGAAATCATCCGGGGCAAAGCCAAGGCCGAAATGCTTGATAACAGCACCCGACAGCTTGCGCTTTTCCGTAAGATAGCGCATACATTCCGTGCCGATATTGGCATCGAACAGGCAGCTGCGGAAGAATTTCGCGGCTTCCAGGTTCATTTCGTATACACGGTTTCGTGAAATTCCTTGCGAATAAAGCTCTCTGGTTGCGCGTGGGATCTGCACGCCCGCGCGCTTAGCCAGAAATTCCAGCGCGTCGCGGTAATCCAGATTTTCTATTTTTTGAATGAACGTTACCACGTCGCCGCCCGCACCGCAGCCAAAGCAGTAAAAGCTTTTGGTATTCGGGAACACGGTAAAGGACGGCGTTTTTTCGCCGTGGAAGGGACAAAGCCCGTTTCGGTTAGAGCCCGCGCGCTTTAAGGTGACGTAGGTGCCGATCACATCTTCAATGTCGTTGCGGTAGCGGATCTCTTCTATAATTTCTCTTGGGATCATTTTACGCGCCACACCTCCGGGATAAAGATGTTGTGGTACAGATCAAGGGCATAGCGATCGGTCATGCCAGAGATATAGTCGCACACAGCGCGCCCCACGGATTCCTTGCTGATGGTTTCCAGATAATCGATGGGCAGCTTTTCGGGATGCTCCTCAAAGTAAGCGTACAGCTGCGCCAGCATATCCTTGGCCTTGATCTCCTCGTCCTTTGCGGCATTATCACGATAAACGCGCTCGAACAGGAAATCGCGCAAACGGTCGGTCGCTTCGCCGACCTCGCTTTCCATTTTGATCTCCGCCTTATCCGTGCTGGCACGCACGATCGAGCCCACCATCGTATTGATGCGCCCCGAGTGCGAATAACCCAGAATATCACAAAGCGGAGCGGGGATCTCTTCCTTTTGCAGAATTCCCGCGCGCAACGCGTCGTCGATATCGTGGTTGATGTACGCGATGCGATCCGCATAGCGAATGATCGCGCCCTCCAAGGTCTTGGGCATCACGGGACCGGAATGGCAGGCAATGCCGTCCACGACCTCGGCAGTCAGGTTCAGACCTTTTCCGCCATTTTCCAGCTTTTTCACCACGCGCACGCCTTGCATGTTGTGAGAAAAATCGGGCGAGTAGCATTGCTGCATCACACGTTCTCCGGCGTGGCCGAAGGGAGTATGTCCCAGATCGTGACCAAGTGCGATCGCCTCGGTCAGATCCTCGTTCAGGCGCAGAGCGCGTGCAATGGTACGCGCGATCTGGCAGACCTCCAAGGTATGCGTCAGACGCGTACGGTAGTGGTCTCCTGCGGGTGCAAGAAACACCTGCGTTTTATACATCAGACGACGGAAGGCCTGGCTGTGTATGATGCGGTCGCGGTCGCGCTGAAATTCCGTGCGCAACGCATTGGGCTCGGTCGGTATTTCACGTCCTGCCGTGTTCGCCGTACGGAAGGCGTAGGGAGAGAGCGTACGCTCCTCATGCTCCGCTTGCAGTTTTGAGATATCGAACATAAAAAAGGCCTCCTTTCGTGCCGTTTGTTTGTCTGTCATAAGTAATATACGCACAGAATGCGCAATTCTCTTTTTTTCGGCAAAAGTTTTTTATTTTTTATAAAAAAGCAAAAAAAGAGGCCGCACCGAGATCGGTGCGGCGCAAAAATTCAATTTACAAAGATGTTTCGGCCGAAACCGTTAAGCAAACCTCCACCACGCACGGCACGCCGGGCGTAGCAAATCCTTTTGAAAAATCCTTCGTTTCGTTGGTCAGCTTATATTCCATACGCAAGCGGTACAGACCCGCCTCCAACGGGTGAGCGCTGAAATCGTCCGTGCGAGCGTGCGAGCTGTGCGGCATGATATAGTGCGGGCCGGGATACAGCGGCGCGCGCTCGGGAGAAACGCCTTCCCCCGTTTCGCCCTCGTGGCTATACGCGATCCACCTCTCACCATTCCATTTTTCCCAGGAATATCCCTTGTCCAAGTGAAAATTGAACACAAGAATATAGTCCGTATCGTTATATATGGTGGCACTCAGAGAGGAAACGGGGGCGCTTTCCTGTTGTGCGGCAGCCTCTATTCTGACGTAAGTATTGTAGGTATCCCCGCCCGATGTGTAAAAGCTATCTGCTATCATTTTTGATTGAAATTCCGTATCAGGATCGGTAACGGGAAGCTCTTCTGCACAGGCTGAACAAAACAGCATCAAAAGGCACAGTAGCAGGCAAAATGCTTTTTTCACGGGAACACCTCCTTACTATGAATTTGTCCGTTGGCGCGACGCTTTATTGCTTTTTGCACCTCTATTTGTGAAAAATCAAGATGAAGCACCCGGAGCGCCCGGAAAGACGGTGAAATAGACTTCCACCATACATTCGAAATCCTCACCATTCGGTGGGGATAAACGGACGGCGTGCTGTAAGCGATAACTACCCTTTTCCAAGGGCTCGGCAAAATACTTTATGTACTGTTTCGCACTCCTCTGTGTAACAAAATCAGTATATTCGATTTCGCGGATCGCATTGAGCGGGAGTTTGGTCCATTTCCCGCCGTCCCATTTCTCACATTGCCAGTAATCGAATTTATCAAGCAAAATAGCAACACAATCCGTATCGTTTTGTATTTCCACAGTAATTGAGCTGAGCGGCGCTCTCGGAATCTCTGTAACAATCACCATTCTCACGTGCGTGTTATATGTATTTTGTCCGGAAACGTATTGCGTGCCAAGTTCCGGTTCCTCTTCTTTTTGACAACCGATGCAAAACAGCATCAAGAGGCAGAGGAGTAGGCATAAAATTTTTCTCACAGCAAATTTTCTCCTTCCGCATGTTACTTATATGAAGTCAAGAAATGGAACACCTCGGTTGTTAGGCCAAATCCTTCGTTATGATCGCTTCCAACTCCTACTGAGTGTATGCCGATAATTTGATAAGTGCCATTGTTGTTACATAATATTGCAGATCCACTTTTCCCGCCTGTGGCGTCTATCCAATACGAAAGGATTCGGTTTTGATACGTTGTATTGTTGCTTTGACAAGTTTTCGAAGAAGATGTGTCATCATAAATTATATTGCTATGCTTATATTGATTACTTATATTGATTATAAGAATTATAGCCTATATTTATATTGCCTTCCACTTGGCCGTTTTTATCACCCGGATATCCGGAAATCATCGCTATTGATTGTTCTGCGTTGTTTCCACATGTAAAGCCCAAATATCCCGAGTTGCTACCGATATTACTGTCTAAGCGTATGACTCCCCAATCAAGAGATGCACGCCAATTTAGTGGGTTGTACGGATCGTCAGGATTGTTTGGATATTCATCATAGAATCCTGTGATAGTTTCATATTCATAATAGGGTATGCTTATGGCAATCTCGGTTGCGGAGGCAGCACCGTATGGAGTTTGTAGCGCCCCGGATGTACCGGGATATACTGCGACGGCTATTGGCCATCCACCGTATTTTACATTATATAAGCAATGCGCAGCTGTTAGTGCAGTATCGGGAGAGATCATTGTTGCCGTTCCATATCCAATTATGAGCGGATCAAGAGAATAGAGAACTGTTATAAATGCTATAGCAGAATATGGCAGTTGCGTTGTATCTGCAATAGCTCGATCATCAATAGGATCTATAACGCTATCGACAGAAACGCCTTCCGGCATCCAACCCGGTTCGGAAAGAATCACGTCATCGTTGTTGGAAAGAATATTTCCGTTTATGCGATAGTAATAGGTTTGATTGGTGGTTAAATTGTGAGCTATCGCCGCTGCTCCCGTAGGGATAGTTGTTATCTCCAACGTAGGCGTTATCAGTGTAGCGTCATCGTCGGCATCGATCGTTCCATCAATAGCGTACAGCGAGAGCATAAAGGAAAGGCAAAGCCAGATTCCTAAAAATAAGCATAAAACCTTCTTTTTCATAAAAACTCCTTTCTGCGTTCTTACGATGAATGTGTTATGCTGGATCCTTGCTTTGCCTCAAATATATTTTATGGATATTTCGGTTTCAAAAACAAAAAAATGGGGATCGCAAGGAGCCGGCGCGAGCGAATATTTCTTCCATGCTTTTCATTGGGATCACCCTTTCGTTATGGATTTGTAGACTTGCTACAATTATATCATAGCATATTTCGTTTTATTTGTCAACTCTCTACATTTTCAACAACCAAAAGCCGCACCGAAAATCGGTGCGGCTTTTTCCGTTATAGCAACACGCAAATAAGACCGTTGGCGCCGTCGTTAACGATGCGCTCCAAGGTTTCGGAAAGCTTTTTGCGCGCATCGGCAGGAATGTGCGTCAGCTTTTCGTGCAGACCGTCGTTGACAAGCTCGTAAAGTGTTTTGCCGAACATATTGCTCTCCCAAAGCTTTTTGGGATCACTTTCAAAATCAGCCAGCATATTTTTTACAAACTCCTCGGACTGCTGCTCGGTGCCCACGATAGGGTTAAGCTCCGTACGAATATCCGCGCGAATGAAGTGCATCGATTGTGCCGAGGCGCACATTCTCACGCCAAAGCCGCCCGACTGCTTGATGATGGTGGGCTTTTCCAGCGAAAGATCCTCCACGCGAGGCATCACGATGCCGTAGCCCGTTTCCTCCACGCTCTCTAACGCCTCGCGTACGCGCTCGTATTTGTCCCTTGTGCAGGCCAGCTCACGCACCAAGGAAAACAGTGCCCCCTCGTCGCGGATCTCCTGCCCCGCAAGCTCGCTCAGTACGTCAAAGTAAAGTGAGGGCTTGAAGGAGATCGACAAGCTCGCGCACCCATTCCCCATATCCAGATCGTTTACCGCAACCTCGTCGATCAGCTCGTTCTCGGCAAGCGCCGCAAAGCACTCCTTCACCTCTCCCATACGGGAAAGTGCCCCCGCCAGACGGCAGATATCCTGCTCGACCCCCTCGCGGATCGGGTGCTCTGCCGGCAGCGCCGCAGCAAAATCGGGCAGCGAAAAGCGCACCGCGCACACGGGAAATTCACCAAGCACCATCTGCAAAATGCCGCTGATATCCTTCGCACTCAGCGCAAGACAGTTGACCAGCGCCACGGGAACGGCGTATTTTTCCTCCAACTCCTCGGCCAGCATCACCGCCTGCGTCGAGGTCGGCTCTGCTGAGTTCAGCACCAACGCAAAGGGCTTGCCCGCCGCCTTCATCTCGCGCACCAAACGCTCCTCCGCTTCCTCGTAGGAGGCGCGGGAGATCTCGCCGATGCTGCCGTCACTGCTAAGCAGAATACCGATGGTCGCATGCTCGGCCATCACCTTACGCGTGCCGTATTCCGCCGCCTCGGCAAAGGGCATCGGTGCCTCCTGCCAAGGGGTACTGACCATGCGTGCCTCGCCGTTTTCCTCTACGCCGCGCGCATCGGGGATCATATACCCCACGCAATCGATCATCTTGACTTTGAGTGCAATTCCCCCGTCCACGGTCAGCGAGATCGCCTGCTCGGGAACGAATTTCGGCTCGGTCGTCATCACCGTGCGCCCTGCGGCGCTTTGCGGCATCTCGTCCCTTGCCCGCGCACGTGCCGCCTCGTCTGTCATAGCGGGCAGCACCATCTCCTGCATAAAGCGCGTGATAAAGGTGGATTTGCCGCTTCGGACCGGCCCCACCACGCCGATGTAAATATCACCGCCCGTTCGACGGGCGATATCCTCATAAATAGAACGCTGTGCCATACGCATTCCCTCCGCGATTTTTGATTTCGCTATAATGCTATGCGTTAAGGGGACGGGATATGACAAAAGGCCCGCCGCTTGGCAGGCCTTTTTATTTAATGATGGATACGCACCAATTTTCCCAGACCCTCACGGAGTGCGGCGACAAGTGCGTCCACGTCGCCCTCGCTATTCTCGCGCGAAAAGCTCACGCGCAGCGTGCAATCTGCCTCGGCAGGGGCAAGGCCGAACGCAAGCAACGTGCCGCTGGGGGCTTTGGCGTGCGAGGAGCAGGCAGAGCCCGCGGAAACGGCAATTCCCTTGCTGTCCAAGAAGTGGAGCATCGTTTCGCTCTTGATGTCGGGCAGGGTGATGCTGACGATATGCGGCGCACGCTTGGCGGGGAGGTTGCACTTGATCTCGCTTCCCTCCAAGCCCGCGATCAATTTCGCGGAAAGCGCACCCGTTTTGGCACTAAATGCCGATTTATTGGCGTTCGCCTCCGTGCATGCGGCGGCAAAGCCCGCAATGCCGATCATATTCTCCGTACCCGAGCGCAAGGCGTATTCCTGCCCGCCGCCACCGTAGAAATTGACCAGCGCGCGGCGCTCGATCATACGCGGCGATACCCAAAGCGCGCCCACGCCCTTGGGGCCGTGGATCTTATGCGCGCTGACGGTGATAAGGTCTGCGCCAAGCGATTTCGCGCTCATCGGCACCTTCAAAAAGCCCTGCACCGCATCACAATGACAGATGCAATCGGGGTTAGCCGCCTTCGCCGCGCAGAACACCTCCGCCACGGGATAAAGTGCGCCCGTTTCGTTGTTGACCAGCATCATGCTGACGGCAAACAGATCCTTATTGCAATGCGCCAGCACGGTGTTCATATCCAAATTTCCGCCCCGTGTGGGCACTTTTACGATCTTGAAGCCCTCTTTTTCCAGAATGGCCAGATTTTGCAGAACGCTGGGGTGCTCGCTGTCTGTGGTCAGGATCGTGCTTGCCACACGGCGCTGCTTGGCACGCGCCGTACCAAGCAGCGCAAGTGCCGTGGCCTCGGTTCCCGAGCCGGTGAAGATCAGCTGTCCGTCCTTTAAGTAGCGCTCGCCAAGGGCCTCGCCCACGGCGGCACGGCTTTGCTGCAAAAGCTTGGCGGCCTGCGCTCCCGCCCCGTGCAGGGAGGAGGGGTTGCCAAACTGCTCCATAGCCGCGATCATTCCCTCTTTCGCCGCGCGGCAAAGCGGCGTGGTGGCACTGTTATCCAGATAGATCATCAGCGCAGGGTAAAGTTGGCGCAAATGCTTTGTACGTCCGTCAGCCACTCGTCATATGCCTCGCCCGCAACGGCCGTATACTGCACGGTATAGACCATGCCGCCGTTTACGGTGATCACCTGCATCTGCTTATAGATCTGGTCACCCATCTTATGCGTGAAAACGTACTGGTACGCGTTCACACCGCCAAGTGTGGTTTCCTTGCATTCCTCCGTCACCACGGTGAACTCCGTCAGCGCTGCGGCATACTCGTTCAGGCACTTTTCCTCCCAATAGCTCTGCACGCTCAGATAAGTATCGGGCAGGTAGCTTGTGGCGATCACGTTGGCGTTGTTGCGCGGAGATACCGCACCGCTGACACCGCCCTGGGACTGGGAGAGCCACGCCTCGGGGACGTAGAGATAAAACGAAGCGTTCTCCACGGCCACGTTCTTCATTCCCTCGGGCGTGCCGTCGTTTTTGTCACCGCACGCGATAAGAGAGGTGGCAAGCACCAGCAAAAGCAAAATTGCAATCAGTTTTTTCATTTTCGTTTCCTCGCTTTATTACTTGGTATTCAAGACCTCGGCGGCGGCACAAAGCACGCCGATACGACCGCTTTCAAAGGTCAGACCGCCTTGGAAGAAGGCCGTATAGGGGGGCTTCAAGGGGCCGTCGGCAGACAGCTCGATGGACGCGCCCTGCACGAAGGTGCCGGCAGCCATAATGACCTTATCCTGATAGCCGGGCATTGCCCAGGGCTCCGGCGTGACGTAAGCGTCTACGGGAGAGCCCGCCTGAATACCGCGACAGAAGGCGCACAGCGCCTCGCCGCTCTCACAGATCACGGTCTGAATGATATCCGAGCGCAGCTGCTCGGGTGCGGGCTCCACGCGGTAGCCGAGCGCGCGGAACACGTAAGCGGCAAAGTGCGCGGTTTTCAGCGCCTCGGCCACGGTGTGCGGCGCGTAGAACAGACCGCGGTACATGTTTTTGTTCTCGCCAAGCGTTGCGCCGACTTCAAGACCGATGCCGGGGCAGGTCAGGCGGTAAGAGCAAAGCTCCACGGCCTTGGCCGTACCTGCAAGGTATCCGCCCGTTTCCGCCATACCGCCGCCGGGATTTTTAATAAGCGAACCGATGATCAGATCTGCGCCCACGGCTGTGGGCTCGATCGTTTCGGTAAACTCGCCGTAGCAGTTATCCACCACCACGTATGCGTCGGGGCGCACCGCCTTGACGCACTTCACCGCCTCGCCAATCTCGGCAACGGTCAACGTTCTGCGATTCAAATATCCCTTGGAGCGCTGAATGAAGCAGATCTTCACTCTTTTGCCCTCCTCGCTTTGAAGGAAAGCGGTGATGGCGGGCAGATCCAGCGTTTTGCCGTCCACAAGGTCGATCTGGCGGTACTCCACGCCGTAATCGGCAAGCGAGCCGTTACCGCGCTCGCCCACGATGCCGATGACCTCCTCTAAGGTGTCATAGGGCTTGCCCGCGATGGAAAGCATAATATCGTTAGGACGCAGAAGGCCGAAAAGACCAATGGTCAGCGCATGCGTGCCGTTGACGATATTGTGGCGGACGAACGCCGCCTCGGCGCCCATCACGTCGGCAAAAATTTTATCCAGCGTATCGCGGCCGCGATCGTCGTAGCCATAGCCGCTGGATCCCGCAAAGCAGGCAGCGTCCACGCGATGCTCGGCAAAAGCGCGCATCACCTTGGCGGTGTTCTCGCGCGCGATGCGGGAGATCTCGGCAAATTGGGGCGCAAGCGCCGCCTCTGCCTCGTCGGCAATTCTCAAAAGCTCATCAGAAAACATCATTCGTTACTTCCCTTCAAATAGGCAACGCTCAGGGCCACGGCGGCCTCGGCGTCACGCAGATCGATCATTTCCACAGAGGAGTGGATATAGCGCGTGGGAATGGAAAGCGCGCCTGCGCGGCAGCCCACACCCGTCATCTGTACGGCGGCGGTATCCGTGCCGCCAAAGGTCAGGATCTCGCATTGCGCGGCGATCTTCTCTTTTTTGGCGATATCAAGCAGCTCGTCCACAAGCCCTGCGTGGCAGATCACGGAGCTATCCTTGATCTTCACGGCAACGCCCGCACCAAGCTTCACAGCCATCGGCTTTGCGCTCTGCTCATCACCCGTAGCGGTCACGTCATAGATGAGCGCCACGTCGGGCATAATGGCAAAGGAGGCAGGGCGCGCGCCGCGAAGGCCGACCTCCTCCTGCACGGAGAACACGTAGTAAATATCGTTTGCGGGAGCGGTCAGCGCCTCGGCGATCTTGACAAGACAAGCGCAGCCGATGCGGTCGTCCAAGGGACGCCCCACCACGCGATTGGCGGTCAGCTTGGTAACACGCGGCAGCACGGCACAGGTGTCACCGATCTTGACGCGGCGCTCTGCCTCACGGCGAGAGGCGGCACCGATATCGACCACGCACTTTTCTGCCTTGGGGCTTTCCTTGGAGGAAACGTCTGCCTCCGCCACCAGCACGCCGCGCGCGCCGTTTTCAAATACGACCTCGGAGAATGCAGACGCACCGTAGTGGATACCGCCGATGGGCGCCACGCGGAGCATGCCGTTCTCTTCAATGAAATTTACGATAAAGCCGATCTCGTCCATGTGTGCGCAAAGCATCACCTTCTCGGGGGCTTCGGCACTGCCACGCTTCACGCAGATCAGATTTCCCATCGCATCGGTGCTGACCTCATCAACCAAGGGGAGCATCATCTCGGCAATCACCCCGCGGATATAGTCCTCTCTGCCCGACACCGAGGGCGTTAAGGGCAGCAGCTTTTTCAACGTTTGATACATAATTACACTCTCCAATCCTTCAACATCGCAAGCACCAGCTCGCGCATCGCCTCATAGTCGCGCACAGCCGCCACGGATACGGGCGCGTGCAAGTAGCGCGTGGGCGCGGAAAGCGCTATACAGCGCACGCCGATCCCGCTTCGCTGGATCCGTGCGGCATCATTGCCGCCCGACACGTAGCGCTTCACCTGCACAGGGATCTCCCCCTTCTTGGCGGTGTCCAGCGCGAAATTGATCATATCGCGGTCATAGATCGTGCCGCGATCAAGAAGGGACAGCACGCCGCCCTTGCCCACGGTCGCCACGCGCTTGCTCTCGTCCACGTCGGGGCGATCTGCGATCGCAGTGGTTTCCAGAACGATCGCCGCATCCGGCTTTACGCGGTTTGCCGTGGTCTGCGCGCCCGACTTGCCGATCTCCTCGCGCACGGTGAAGCAGAACCACAGATCAAGGGCGGGGGGATCCTGCTCGATCTCGCGCAGCACCTCGATCAGAAGCGCACAGCCAAGACGGTCGTCCAACGCTTTTCCGCGCATATAGGCGCCGTCCTTACCAAAGGTGGCAAACGGGGTGGAAAACGTGCCGAGGTCGCCAAGCGAAACAAGCGCTTCGGCCTCCTCGCGTGTGTCCGCACCGATGTCGATATACATGTTTTCAAAGGTGGGCGTTTTCTTGCGCTCGTCCACGTCCTGCAAGTGGATACCCTTGGCCGCGATCACGCCGGGAACGTAGTCCTTGCCGTTCCAGATGGTGACAAAGCGCCCGCACACCACGCGCGTATCAAAGCCGCCCACGCGGTCAAAGCGCAGAAATCCGTCCGCATCGATCTCGGTGATCATAAAGCCGACCTCGTCCATGTGTGCCGCCAGCATCACGCGCGGTGCGCCCGCAGGCCCTTTAAGATGCGCGGTCAGGTTTCCCATGCGGTCGGTGAAAAGCTCTGCCTTCGTTCCCTGCAACTCCTCGCGGATCGCCTGTTCAACGGCGTCCTCCATCGAGGTGGGGCCGAAGCAAAGCGCCAGCTTTTTCAAAAGTGCAAGTCCATTATTCATAGTACACCTCCGCGATCTGCTGATCCGTCACGAAAGCGCGAATGAGGTCGGAAAGCCACTTTGCGTCCTTCATATCCATCATCTCTACGTAGGTGTGCATCGCGCGCAAGGGTACGCCCACGTCCACGGTGGGAATGCCGTTTTTCACCAGATGCAGCGCGCTTGTGTTCGTACCCGTATTGATGGGCGCAACACTTACCTGCCACGGGATTTCCGCACGGGTAGCGGCCTCCTCTGTCATTTTCGTCAGTTTTCTGTCTACGATGGCGCTGCGCGTGATCGAGGGGCCCTTGCCCATCACCACGGTTTCCGCATTTTTCGTGCCGGGGGTGCGGCCAAGATTGACGTCCACCACCATCGCGTAATGCGGCTCCACGGCAAACGCTCCCGCCGCTGCACCGCCGATATTGTCGGTTTCCTCATGCACGGAAAGAAGCAGGTATACATCACCCGCAAGCTGCTCGCGCGGTGTGTTCAAAATGGCATCCACGGCACAAGCGGCGCAGGCCTTGTTGTCGAGGCCCTTGCCGACAAGGCGGTCGTTGGCGAGAAATTCGTAGCGCGGGGCAAACCCGACGGGCGTACCGATGCGCAGCATCTGCTCCAATTCCTCCTTGGGGTATCCCGTGTCGATCACAAGCTCTGTTGCGGGTAACAGCTTTTTTTCCTCGTCTGCGCTTTGCAGATGAGGCGGGGTGGAGGCGATCACGCCGTCCAGCACCTTCTTGCCGTAGATCTTCACCTCCGCCGAGGGGAGCGTGCGCAGATCCAGTCCGCCCACGTTCACCACGCGCAGAAATCCGTCCTCCAAAATCTCGCGCACCAACATACCGATCTCGTCAAAATGCGTATCGATCAGAATGCGAGGGGCGTTTTCTCTGCCGCAGCGGCGCACCAGAATACGGTTGCCTACGGCATCCGTCACATCCTCATCAAAGCCCGCCACCAAGGGGGTGAGCGCCGCACTATCGTAGGTTTCGTAGCCCGTTACGCTTGCAAGCCCCGCCATTGCGGGGATCAGTTCTCGAAGCTCCATGCTTTATCCCTTCCCGACAAGTGCCTGCACAAGACCCGCAAAGCACTCGCCTCGTTTTTCAAAATTTTCAAATTGGTCATACGCGGTGCAGCCCGGCGAAAGCAGGACGATATCGCCCGCGCGCGCATAACGCGAAGCGGCCGCAAATGCGTCCGCAAACAAGTTATATTTTTCGGTATATACTCTGCCGTCAAGAGCGTTTTCGATCTCGCCCGCCGCCTCGCCGTAAAGAAACACGGCCTTTGCCCTTTCACCAAGGGTGTCGCCAAGGGGGGCAAGCGAAATGCCCTTTGTTCTGCCTCCCGCGATCACGATCGGCGGCTGCTCCATTGCGCAAAGCGCCGCCGCCACACGCGTAGGAGAGGTATCGATCGAGCTGTTGACATACGTCACGCCCTTGACGGTATCCACGCGCTCCAAGCGGTGCTTGACACCGCGCAGCTGCGCGGCCGTGCGGATCAGATCGCAGCCCTGCACAAGGCCGTGAACCGCAGCACACGCCGCCATTAGATTTTGGCGGTTGTGCGCGCCCGAGAGCGCAAATTCGCGGAATACGGGCAGCGTATTTACGTTTTCTGCGTGCAAAAGCAGATTTTCGCCCTCACAGGTGAAGAAAATTTCACCCGTTTCGGGGGTAAACGGCATTTCAGGGCGCAAGGTGTGCCAAACAACGGGGGCAGGAACACGCTTGCCGAGCAGCACGCTTTGGGCATCGTCTGCGCAAAGCACAAGACGCGCAGCACCCTGCCAGATGCGGCATTTTGCCGCCAGATATTCCGCATAATCCTTGTGCCAGTTCAGATGATTGGGTGTGAGATTGGTGATCACCGCGATATCGGGAGCGGGGGCTGTCATCAGCTGAAAGCTGGAAAGCTCGACTACGGCAAAATCCTCGTCATCAAGCGTGTGCAGATGCGGAAGAAGCGGTGCGCCGTTATTACCGCCGCAGATCACGCGCTTCCCCGCCGCGCCAAGAAGCTGCTCTATCATGTAGGAGGTGGTGGTCTTGCCGTCACTACCCGTTACGCCGATCACGGTTGCACTCGTGTGCGACATGAACCAATCGACCTCTCCCGTTAAGTACGCGCCGCCGGCCAGCGCGCGCAAAATAGCGGGGTGATCCGGACGGATTCCGGGCGAGCGAAACAGGATACTTTCCGAAAATTCTTCGGGAAAATTCCTTACAAAAGTCACACCGTTTGCCGTGTAATTACACTTTGTACCCTCGTCTATCTCGCCCGCTTCGTATACGGTCGGGCGACAGCCAAGCGCGGTCAGATAGTCGCATACCGCACGCCCCGCACGGCCAAAGCCAAGCACGGCAACGGGATAGCGACACAGGTCTTTTTCGGATAATACGGGCGTTCTCATCTCGCTTCACACTCCACGAAATAAATTCATCCATACTATATTATACCCTTTTTGTATAATAGGTGCAAGGGTTTGGGGAAATTTTTTACAAAAAATCTTTGTGCCGCCCGCGCAAAGCACTTTACAAAGCATACAAGATGTGGTATAATTATATAATAATGAACACAAAATGTACGTAAATTGACAGAACGGAGGCAAAGAATGAGCGCAAAAGCAAAAACGCCCGCCTACGACAACGAAGTCATCACCGCGCTAAAAGGTGCGGACCGTGTGCGCAAGCGCCCCGCAGTTATTTTCGGCTCGGACGGTCTGGACGGCTGTGAGCATTCCTTTTTTGAAATTCTTTCCAACTCCGTGGACGAGGCACGCGAGGGACACGGCGATATCATCACTGTTACCGTATACCGCGACCTTTCCATTGAGGTAGACGACCGCGGCCGCGGTATTCCCCTCGGCTTTAACCAAAAGGAAAACCGTTGGAACTGGGAGCTGATCTTCTGCGAGCTTTACGCAGGCGGCAAATACGACAACAATAAGAAAAATGCGGCGTATCAATACTCGCTCGGTCTGAACGGCCTTGGCGCGTGCGCAACGCAATACTCCTCTGAATATATGGACGTGTGGTCCTTTGATGGCGAGCAGGTGCATAGCATCTCCTTCAAAAAGGGCAACCCCGCAAGCGAGCTTGCCTCCCGCCCTCTCGAAAAGAAGGAGCGTCGCCGCGGCACCGTGATCCGCTGGCGCCCCGACTTGGAGGTCTTTACCGATATCAATATCCCGCACGAATTTTTCCGCGACACGATGCACCGCCAGGCGGTCGTCAATCCCGGTATCGCCTTTGTGCTGCGTATTGAGGACGAAAAAGGCAAGTACAGCGAGGAAAAGTTCCTTTACGAAAACGGTATTTCCGACTACGTGCTGGAAAAAGCGGCCGGCAGCTCGCGCACTGAGCCCGTGCTTTGGCACCTGCCCGAGACCATTGGTCGCGACCGCGGCGACAAGGAGGACTATAAGCTCAAAGCGGATATCTCCTTCTGCGTGACCAACACCATTCCCTCTTTGGAATACTTCCACAATTCCAGCTTCCTGGAACATGGCGGTTCCCCCGACCGCGCCGTAAAAACCGCCTTTGTAACGGTGCTTCACAATTACCTCAAAGACAAAGGCAAGTATAACAAGAACGAGAAGATGATCACCTTTGCGGACATTGCAGAGTGCCTGCTGCTGGTCATCAACAGCTTCTCGACGATGACCTCGTACGAGAACCAGACCAAGAAGGCGATCACCAACTCCTTTATCATGGAGGCACTGAAAAACTTCTTGCAGGAGCAGCTGACGCACTACCTTGTGGAGCATCCCTTAGAGGCAGAGATCTTTGCCAATCAGGTATTGACCAACAAACGCAGCCGCGAGCATGCCGAGGCAACGCGTATCCGCATAAAGGGCGATATTGACAAGACGCTTGACATCAACAACCGCGTGGAAAAATTCGTAGGTTGCCGTTCGAAGAACCCCGACATCCGCGAGCTTTACATCGTGGAGGGTGATTCGGCGCTTTCCTCGTGTAAAAAGGCACGCGACGCAGAGTATCAGGCCATCATTCCCGTTCGCGGTAAAACGCTGAACTGTATGAAGGCCACCTACGACCGCATCTTCAAAAGCGAGATCATCGTGGATCTTCTGCGCGTGATCGGCTGCGGCGTAGAGATCGACGCCAAGGTCAAGAGCAACCTGAGCAAATTTGACATCAATAAGCTGAACTGGTCGAAGATCATCATCTGTACCGATGCAGACGAGGACGGCTTCCAGATCCGCACTCTTTTGCTCACGCTTTTCTACCGCCTGATGCCCACCCTCTTGCAGGAGCGCAAGGTTTATATCGCAGAATCTCCCCTTTTCGAGATCAGGACCAAGGACGAGATCCTGTTCGCCTATAACGAATTTGAAAAGGCAGAGATCCTCAAAGACCTGGACGCAAAGGGCAAGAAATACACCCTGCAACGCTCCAAGGGTCTTGGTGAGAACGATCCTGACATGATGTCGCTCACGACGATGCACCCCGCCACCAGACGTCTGGTTTCCGTTACGCCGGCCGACGCCGCGCGCACCGAATATATGTTTGACGTGCTGATGGGCGACAACCTGGCTGAGAGAAAGGTATTCATTGCCGAGCACGGCAGCGAATACGCCAAGGACGCCGATATTTAACCAACAAAGAAGGATCCCGCGCATTTCTGCGCGGGATCCTTTTTTATGCGATCCGTTTGAACGGATATCGACCAATACTTAGCTGAAACGATAGAAGGTAGCAACAAGATCAGTTGCGTCCTTCGCACGCGTGGTAATTTTGATCAGGGCGGCGCCGTTTTCAGCGGTTGCCACAGCGGAGATCGAGAAATACTCTACGCCGCTTACGCTCTTGATCAGCTTGCCCTCAGAATTGTAGATGTCATATACGGTATTGGAGGCGTTCGTGGTATCCACGATCACGAAATATCCGTTATAAGGGCTGGAATGCGTGTAAGCGTAAGTACGCGTGCCCTCCTCAGCGGCCTGCTTGTTGATCAGCGTGGTCATCTGTCCGTTCGCAAAAACGAGCAGCTCGTCGTCCTCGTTCTCAAACATGATGGCCTTGGGAGTGGTTCTCACAACCTCCAATTTTGCTGCCTGATAATCATACAGCTCGTTAAAGGCGTAGTCGTAGATCTTACCGTTAACAAGAATGTAATTCATCGTGCCGTTTTCGATCTTGTTTTCATCAATCTCTGCAAGGGTCTCGCCCTCACCGTTTATGACATAAACGCGTTCATCGGCGGTCTGTACCATCCAAAGGTCACGGCCAATGATCTCAATGTCCGTGATCGGCAGCAGCGTGGGAACTTCCAGGATCTTGATATCGCCCTTTTCGTTCAGCGTAGCCCACTTAACGGCAGTGGTAGCAGTATCAACGCGCTTGTCTTCGATCTTAGCAACCTCGATCAGTGCGATCGGCTGTTTTCTGGCAGCAAAGCCGGCTTCCTCCCAATCCTCAGAGGTGCTGGTAACGAAAACGTCCGTCACGAAATAGTTGGTATCGATCTTTTTGGGCTTGCCGTCTTCCAGATCCACCAGAACGGTATAAACGCTTACCTTTTCATCACTCTCAAAGAAAATGTCGTAATCATCGCCGTAAATATCTTCTTCTACCAGGTATTGCAAGAACACCTTATCACCGATCACAACAGAGGTTTCCACCTCGGCATAAGAGGGCTCCTCGTAGGTAGCGATCTGTTTGAGCGTCTTATCGTAAATGACAAGAATGCCGTTGGTGTGGGCAGCATAGTAATTCTCGGTAGAGTAATCCAGGGCGGGGAAGGCAGAGATCATCGGATAATCAAAGGCGTATGCCATCGCCTTGGTCTGCTTATCAACGCGATACACCTTACCCTCAAAGTAAAGCAGATCCTTCTCCGTCACGATCTCGCTGCGCGGGTCGGTAACACCGACGATCGCTGCGTATTCGCTTCCGTTCCACGCCCAAACTGTAACGGTCGTGGAGGTATCAGTCTTTACGGGGGCGCTGTTTTCCAGCGTGACCGTTTGAACGATCTTATCAACCGTAAAGTAGCTGCTCTCCATCATCGTGTAAAAATGCACCTCGTAGGAAGTGTTTTTCACGGTGCTGGTGCTTTCGCTGTGCTCATCTTCCGCTTGCCAAACAACCTTGTTGTTGGCGATGTCATAAACCACGTACTTGGTACGCTCGCTATCTGCATTGTACTTGGTAAACAATTTCAGATCGCCGGCGCCGCTTCCGACAGCCATATCGGTCAGGGCAGAAACAACCTCCGTGTTATTGTAGGCAGGATAGCGATCCTCGGGAACATATTCTCTGTCTAAGAGATCCATTACATTCTTTGCGCCGCAAGAGGCCAAGAGAAGCACTGCGGTCAGCAAAACGGCCGCCAGTATGACGAGTTTGATCTTTTTCATGACGAAAAATCCTCCTTCACATTTTTAACAGAGCTTTGCTCTGTTGGTTACTGTTTAGCACACCTTCCCCCATTTGTCAAGCAATTTTGTGATATTCGTTCTTTTTTCGTTCTTATTTTATTCGTTTTTGCCTTTTTGAAAACGCCAACAAAAGCATATGCGCCGCCTCCGAAAAACAGAAGCGGCGCATCAAAATACGCATATTTCAGGCAAAAAGCATCTTTTGGAGCGTGGGCAGCATCGCGCGTGCCATGCTGACAAAGCCCGCGTCATTGGGATGAACACCGTCCACCAACCCCTCGTTCTTCACGCTTTCCATCAGCGCAGGACCGGGAATGAAGTACACGTTTTGATCCCCTGCCGCAATCGCGTTTTCATAACTTTGCGTCACGATCCGCAAGCGCTCGATATCATCGGGATTGAGCATATTGGGCTGGGGGCGGGAAAGCAGCAGAATAGGCAGATCGGGGTGCGCCGCGCGGATACGCTTGAACATACGCTCGTGCGTTTGTGCGAGATACTCTGCCGTGGGGGCATTGTGATCGTAATCGTACACAAAAGCGGACATTTCAAGCCCCGCGATATAGTCGATCATCGCGTCCTCTGCCTTGGCGCTGCCGGAAAAGCCAAGATTGATATGATTAAAATCAAGCAACCGGGACTGGATATTCTGATAGGCGTTGCCGGGACGGCTGGCACAGCCGCCCTGCGTGATCGAGGAGCCGTAATAGACCACGGGCTTCTCCACCGCGTATTCCGCAGCGGCCTCCAATACGCTTCCCTCCTCAATACCGATATACAGGTGCTTGACGTTGGCGTAAAGCGGGAAATGGATCAGGATCTCCGCCTTCCCCGAAAGGCGCGTGTCGATCACGCTCTCAAAACCGTCCTTCATATCCACGGGGGGCATAAAGGTCTTGCGGTACAGACCGTTTTGATACACGTCAAATCCCGCTTTGCCGGCAAAGGCGAAATGAGGGCTTTGGAACATCCCGTCCATAGCGGCGTGAATGGCAATACGCGGGCTGTCCGTTACAAAGCGCACGCGCCCGCCCGCAGTATTAGCGTGCAGTCCCAGCACGCCCTCGCTGGTGGCGGCGGCTACTGCCTCGGGCAAGCGGCGGTAGTATCCGTTATCCAATTTGACGCCGTATACGCGAAAAGGGGCTTCCTCCACGTCGTAAAAGTGAAGTCCCGTGCGGTCGATCTCATTCTTTACCGCAAAATTTTTGTCGATTTTCGTCAGATCCATATCTTCTCCGTTCTTCTCAAAGAGAGAGCATACTTTTCAGCATGGGGGCGATGACCTTGGCCATATTCCAAAATCCCGCGTCGTTGGGGTGGACGTTGTCCACCAGCCCCTCGTTTTTCATTTCCTGCATCAGCGCCGTTCCGGGGATAAAGTACACGTTTTGATCCCCCGCCGCCAGCGCGTTTTCATAGGTTGCACGCACCACGGCAAGGCGTTCCAGCTCCTCTTTGTTGGGGCGCGGCTGCGGGCGGGAAAGCATCAGAATGGGCAGACCAGGCTGTGCCGCGCGCACGATCTTAAAAAAGCGCTCGTGATGCCTTTGCAGACTTGCGGGGGTGGGGGCGTTATGATCGTAATCCAGCACGAAGGCAGACATTTCCAGCGTGGCGATATGCGCGGCGATCGCGTCCTCTCCGCAGGCGCTGCCCGAAAAGCCGAGATTGAGGAAATCAAGATCCAGCATGCGGGAGAGCGTATTTTCATAGCAATTTCCGGGGCGGGAGGCACACGCGCCGTGCGTGATGGAGGAGCCGTAGCAGACCACGGGCGCGGCAAGCTGATACTCGGCGGCGCTTTCCAGTGCGCTTCCCGCTTCAACTCCCACAAAAAGGCGGGTAACGTTGGCAAAAAGCGGGAAATGGATCAGCACCTCCGCCTTCTCCGTCAGGTGCGTTTCGATCATGCTTTCATATCCGTTTTTCACGGCAAGCGGATCGTGCGGCGGGATAAAGGTGTTGCAATATTCACCATTCAGATACAGATCCAGCGCGGCCGATCCGCACACGGAGGTGCGGGGCTGCAAATGAAAATCCTCGATCACAACACGTATCGCAATACGCGGGCTATCCGTCACAAAGCGCACGCGTGCGCCTGCCGTATTCGTATGCATCTCTCGCACACCGTTATTCGTGGCGGCGGCAACCGCCGCAGGCAGGCGGCGATAACAGCCGTCCACCATTTTTGTGCCGTATACGCGGAAGGGGGCTTCCTCCACGTTGTAAAAGCAAAATCCTGTACGGTCGATCTCGGTCTGCACCGCAAATTTCTGATCAAACATCGTCATATCCGCGGTTTTCCCTCCTGTTTCTCACATTGCTCTCATTCTATCATAAAGAAGCGGTAATGTCAACCCAAAACACTGCAAATCCTCCACGCATAAAATGGAATGACGGGCGCGTCTGACGCCTGTCTAAAAGGAGGAAGCTATGGCAAATAACGATTGCTTTGATAAACGCAAATGCCCCCCTCTTACGCCGAAGTGCGAGGAGTGCTGCGTAAATTTGTTGGTGGGCGAGCGCGGCCCGCAGGGACCGCGCGGGCCGATGGGTATTCCCGGAGCGCAAGGCCCGCAGGGCGCCCCCGGCGTTCCCGGTATTCCCGGCCCCAGAGGGGCGGTTGGCCCGCAGGGCCCCATTGGCGAGCAAGGGCCTCTCGGTCCGCAGGGGCCTGTTGGTGAGCAAGGGCCTGTTGGCCCGCAGGGCCCGATCGGTGAGCAAGGGCCTCTCGGTCCGCAGGGGCCTGTTGGCGAGCAAGGACCGCTTGGCCCGCAAGGTCCCGTTGGTGAACAAGGTCCGCAGGGACCCGTCGGTGAACAAGGTCCTGTTGGTGAACAAGGTCCGCTTGGCCCGCAAGGTCCCGTTGGTGAACAAGGCCCCATTGGCGAGCGGGGGCCTCTCGGTCCGCAGGGGCCTGTTGGTGGGCAAGGGCCTGTTGGCCCGCAGGCG
>JAZQWF010000066.1:0-7881 GCA_045632185.1 Eubacteriales bacterium | reverse complement strand
TGAAAGGCAGCGTATACTATTTTACCGCGAAGGATGCACAAGCGTACACGGCGCTTTACAACGCCTTGCTTGCGGCGCTTCCCGTATAACGAAAAAGCACCCCGCAGGGGTGCTTTTTTTATTTCTTTGCAGTGGTGAACGCACGCTTTTGGTACGCAGTGGGCGTTTGTCCCGTATGTGCGCGGAACACCTTGGAAAAATAGTTGGCCGTGTCAAAACCGAGGCGGTCTGCGATCTGCTTTACGGAAAGCTCGCGCTCGCGCAGCAGCTGCTTGGCGCGCTCAATTTTCAGCGCGGTGTAGTGTGCCATCACGCTTTTTCCCGTGGCCTTTTTGAACTCCTTGAAGATATAGGCGCGACTGTATCCCACCGCGGTACAGATCTCATCGATGCAAAGCCCACCCTCCACGTGCTCTTCCAGCAGGTGCAGCACCTCCGTGACGGGCTTGCCGGCAAATTCGCCCTCAGGCAGGAAGGTGTCGTTGCCCCCCGAGGTTTCGGTGAGCGAGCGCATCAGATTGATCAGCAGCAGCTCCAAATAATTTTTGATGATCTGCTCGCCGCCCAGTGTCGGCGTGTCCAACAGATTCATTTTTTTACATTCGGGCGAGGAGAAGGGGATATCGAACGTGCGCTTGCCTTCCTCCACTACGCCGTACAGAAAGCGCAGAAAGCTTTTGTCCGGGCGGAGCTTGCGATCCTCGAAAAAGCGCATGGCTTCGGATTTGCATTCAAAGGAAACGATGCAAACGTTCGGGGCTTTTTTGCCGTTGGCAAAGAGCGAATGGCGGACGTTTGGCTTGTGAAAAAGCATTTCGCCCTGCGCAAGGGGGATGATCTTATCGTCTGCGGTGCAGAAAATGCTCTCCTTATCGGCATACACCAGCTCCCAGAAATCGTGCGCCTCCTCCTGCGCACGGAAATTTTTGTCAAACTCGAAATAATGGATGGTGATGACCTTGCTGACAAGGATCAGATTTTGCAATTTATGTCTGAAATAGTGCTTCATAGCAAAATGATAACATAAATTTGCGAAAAAATCAAGTAGATTATTTTACCCTTTTTCGCCACTGTGATATCTTGTGAAAAAGCAATAAAAAGGATAGAATAAAAGTAAAGTAAAGAAGGAGGCGTTTTTTATGAATGTTCTTGCTATCGGGGCGCACCCCGACGACATTGAAATTGCTTGCGCAGGCACGCTTGCCAAGTGCGTCAAGCGCGGGGACAGAGTGATCGTTTGTCACGTATCGCGCGGCGACCTGGGTCACGTGGTGATCCCGCCCGACGAGCTTTCCCGTATTCGCGCCGAGGAGGCCAAGCGCGCGGGGGCTTTGGCGGGTATCGAGGTGATCTGCGCGGACTTCTGCGATCTGGACATTTTTGATAACAACCGTGCGGCACGCGATCGCATCGTAGAGGTGATCCGGTACGCAGATCCCGATCTGATCATCACCCACAATCCCGACGATTATATGCCCGATCACACGGCGGTATCGCGCCTTGTGTTTGACGCCAGCTTTTCGGCAACCCTCCCCAACTATCCCACCAAGCAGGGAAAGGCCGCCAAGCTTGTGCCGATCTACTATATGGACACGCTGGCGGGCGTGAACTTCAACCCCACCGAGTTTGTGGATATCACGGAGGAGATCGATCTCAAATTGGAGATGCTGAACTGCCACGAAAGCCAGATCGTGTGGATGCGCGATCACGATCACATCGATTTCCCGGATATGGTCAAAACGTGTAGCCGTTATCGCGGCTATCAATGCGGCGCCGCATATGCGGAGGGCTTCCGCCAATGCCAGGTGTACCTGAAAGGTACAACCAAGCGCCTGTTACCTTAAAAATCGCAAAAAAGGAGAAAACATTATGAACTTTATCACGACTGTAAAAGGAAGCTTGCTGGAAACCCTTTACCCCAAGCATTGGGATTTTGAGCGCATCGACGCTTGCTGCAATAACGCCCCCGAGAGCGTGACAGAGCCGCAGAGCTTCTGGCACAAGGATTTCCAGCCCCTGCCTTGCCGCGACGTAGCGGAATTTGACGTTAAGATGGGTCACGAGATCGCAAATCAGATCAAAAAGGCCGCCGAGAGAAAGGAAAAGATCGCATTTATCCTGCCCGTAGGCCCTATGGGTATGTATAAGTGGGCGGTCTACTTCCTCAAAGAGTGGAACGTTTCCTGCAAGCACGTTTACTGCTTCAACATGGACGAGTGGTCTGACGGTGAGGGCAACACCATCACGGGTGAGGGCTCCTTCAAGAACGCGATGGAAAATGCGTTCTATGATCCTCTTGGCGGGCTGACCGTGCCTGAGGCACAGCGCAACTTCGCTACCAAGGATAACCTGCCCACCTACGCAGAAAAGATCGCTGCGCTTCGTGCAGAGGGGGCAAAGCTGGTGCTGGTGTTCGGTATCGGCAGAATGTGCCATATCGCCTTCTGTGAGCCCCAGTTCGGTGAGGAATACGACAGCGACGAGGCATGGCTCCGAGAAACGCACCGCATCGGCGCGATGCTGCACCCCCTGACCATCGAGCAGAATGCGATGACCTCCTTCAAGAGCCGCACTACGCTGGTGCCTTGTCGTGCAAACACGGTAGGCCCTGCGCTGATGTTCTCCGCAGATTACATTATCGGTGGCGCGGACGGCGTGTTCGGCCGCGGTATGCAATGGCAGGGCATGTCCCTTTGGATGACGCTGCGTTACGGTCCTACCCGTCACGTGCCTTCCAGCTATATCCCCACGATGCCCGGTAAGCTTTTCTTCCTGGAAGAGCTGGCAGGTCCGCTTGTTCCTGAGGTGAATTGATGAGGGCAGGAATTGCCGTAGCGGGTAGTATTCTGGTCGATCATATCTATGATATTGCTGCTTATCCCGCTGCGGGAGAGCTGACGCAGATCCGCGCCTGCCGCCAAGCGGCAGGCGGCTGCGTGCCGAATGTGGCGATCGACCTCGCGCGACTTGCCCCCGATCTGCCTGTTTTTGCGATGGGGCTTGTCGGAGAGGACGAGGACGGTGCGTTTTTGCGCGATGTGCTGCGCGAAAACGGCGTGGATGCCGCGGGTATCAGGAGCGGTAATGAGCGCACCAGCTTCACCGACGTGATGAGCGTGGTGGGCGGTCAGCGCACCTTCTTTACCTATGCGGGGGCGTGTGCGGAGTTCGGCGCCGATAGCATCGATCTGGAAAAAACGAGCGCCGCAATGCTGCATCTGGGCTACTTTTTGTTGCTTGACCGCGTGGACGCGGGGGAGGGAGAGAAGATCCTCAAACGCGCGTGTGAGCTGGGGATTTCCACCTCGATCGATCTTGTCAGCGAGAACTCTGATCGCTATACGTGCGTGCTACCCGCGCTTCCTTATGTGGATAATCTGATTATCAACGAGTTAGAGGCGGGGAAGCTGTGCGGTATGGAGCCGACACCGCAGAATTTGCGTGCCATCTGCGAGAAATTGATGGCACTTGGCGTGCGCAAGCGCGTGATATTGCATATGCCGGAGTGCGGCGTATGTCTTTCCGAGAACGGATTTACCGTGTCCCCCTCCTTTGAGCCGCCCGCAGGGTATATCAAGGGAAAAACGGGCGCGGGAGATGCGTTTTGCGCGGGCGCCTTGCTCGGTGTTGAGCGTGGTCTTTCAGACGCGGAGATCCTGGATCTTGGCGGTGCTGCCGCCATTGCATCTCTGTCTGCGGCGGATGCGACGTCCGGCATGTGTGAGGCGGAGAAGGCACTGGCATTCTGCAAGTCGCTTGCGCGTGCGAATATTTGCTTTTAAGCTATAATTTTGGAGGGAACGTATATGAAAACCAAGGCAGTACGCCTTTATGGTGCAAACGACCTGCGTTTAGAGGAGTTTGAGCTGCCCGAAATGGGGGATCACGAACTTCTTTTGCGCGTGGTGACCGACTCGCTTTGTACCTCTACCTGCAAGGCTGTGAAAATGGGGGCCACGCATAAGCGCGTGCCCAACGACGTGGCCGAAAGACCGATCATCGTCGGGCACGAGATGTGCGGTGAGATCGTCAAGGTGGGCAAGGCACTTCAAGGAGAGTGGCAAGTGGGGCAAAAGGTGGTTATCCAGCCCGCGCTTAAATTGGAAACGAATTACGACGTGGGTTATTCCTATCCCTTTGTCGGCGGGGCGGCCACTTATGCTGTCGTGCCCGAGATCGTATTGGAGCGCGGCTGCCTGATCCCTTATGAGGGAGAGGCGTATTTCGAGGGCTCGCTTGCCGAGGCCTTTGGGTGCTTGATCCGCGGCTACAAGGGGTGCTACCATACGGATTACGAAGCCTATACGCGCACGGACGGCGCGAAGCGCGGCGGACGGCTTGCGATCCTTGCCGGTACGGGGCCTATGGGCATCGGCGCGGTAGAGCTTGCCTCCGTTTATGCGGGGGCCAAGCAGGTCGTGGTGACGGGGCGCAGTGCGGACAAGCTTGCGTTTGCCGCTGAAAAAAGCCCCGTAGAGCTTGCGGCACAAAAAGGGTGCGAGCTTCACTATTTTAACGTGGCAGAGTGCGGTGATCCCGTGGCGAAGCTTTTGGAGATCTCCGAGGGCGGCTTTGACGATGTGCTGGTGATGGCGCCCTCGCCCGAGCTTTTTGAAATGGCGGATGCCATCTGCCGCTTTGATGGCTGTATCAACTTTTTTGCAGGCCCCGCCGATCAAGGCATGCAGGGCAAGCTGAATTTGCACCGCGTGCATTACGACGGTATCCACGTCGTGGGAACGGCCGGTGGAATTCCTGTCGACATGGTAGATGCGATCGCGCTTTTGGAGAAAAAAGCCGTCAATGCAGGCGCTTTGGTGTCGCATATTCTGGGTATGAACGACGTGATCGACACGCTGGATCATCTTGGACAGATCGGCGGCGCGAAAAAGGTCTGCTACAACGGGCTGGATATCCCGCTGGTTGCGATCGCGGATTTTGCCGAGCTTGGTAAAGCCGATCCGCTGTATGCACGTCTTGCCGAGATCGTGGAAGCGCACGGCGGACTTTGGTGTGCCGAGGCAGAGAAATATTTATTGGAGCACGCACCGCGTGTATAATACAAAAAATCCCGAGCTGTAAGAGCTCGGGATTTTTTGTTACAATCTTGCGATAAGGTCGCCGATGAAGTAGATCAGCGGGAGTGTAGCCAGCGAGATGATCGAGGTGGAGCCCACCATACGTGCGGCGTAGGGCGAGTCCAGATCGTACATTTCCGCCAGCATCGTGATGGTGGCGGCGCAGGGCATCGCGCAGATCACGCCGCAGAACAGCACGATCTCGTAATTGTCGGCCATGCCAAGCGTTACAAGCTTGGCAAGCGCACAAATGATCGTGGGAACAAGGATCAGCTTGATCGCATTAAATAGATAAAGGCGCTTGTCGGTAAGCAGCTTTTTGAAATCCTGCGAGGCAAGCAGCGCACCCGTAACCAGCACGGAAATGGGCAGACACAGCGAGCCGAGATAATTGGTGAATTTGTAGCTGAAATCAAAAATGGAGGGAACGGGCACAGCGCCTTTGAGCAGGTAAAGTCCAAGACCTGCAAGGCAGGGGATCGTGCCGTAATTGACGATTGCTTTCTTGGGTGTCAGCTTGATATGATCCTCGCCGCGGGAGAGGATCCACATTCCCATCGTCCACAGATAAACGTGGAAGCCGATCACGAAAAACGAGCCGTAGAACGGACCGTTGTCCCCGAAAATGGCGCTCAGAATGGGGAAGCCGATGAAGGCGCAGTTGTTGAAGATAAAGCCGAAGGTGGTCAGGTTGCGTTGTCTGCCCTTCGAGCAAAGCGGCGAGAACAGAAATCCGAATACCGCAAGCACGGGGTGCAGCAAAAAGCCAAGAGCCATATAGAAAAGGCCTGCTTTGAGGTTTTCTGCGGAAAAATCCTTGCCGATCAGCGCGGCTACGATCATCATTGGCTGACCGATGACGATGATCAGGCGGGACAGATGCTTGGTGGCCTCCAAATTGATCACGCCGATCTTTCTTGCAAGAAAGCCGGTCGCCATCAGCAAAAACAGCACGCCGATGATGGAAAGCAGGTCTAAAAACGTGGCAAGATCCATCAGCGCTCACCTCGAAGCTCGGCGAGCTTGGCGGCAATGCGCTTCATATCCTCCAACATGTCCTCCTTTTTGCGGGGATCACGCAGAAGGTAGGCGGGGTGGTAAACAGCGGTCATCAGATAGCCGTTTTTCTCAAACCACTGGCCGTGCTCCTTGGTGATGGCGAAATCCTGTTTGATCAGCTTTTGCGCGGAGATGCGGCCAAGACAAACGATAAGCTTGGGCTTCAACAAGCGCACCTGCTCGCGCAGGTAATCCATGCAGGCGGCCTCCTCGGTGGGCAGCGGATCACGGTTCTGCGGCGGACGGCATTTGAGGATATTGGCAATATAAACGTCCTCGCGAGGAATATCCACGGCAGCAAGGAATTTGTTAAGGAGCTGTCCTGCGCGCCCCACAAAGGGGGTGCCGGTCAGATCCTCTTGCTCGCCGGGGGCTTCGCCCACGAAAAGCAGATCGGCTGTGCGGCTGCCCGTGCCGAATACGGATTTCGTTCTGGTTGCACCAAGTGCGCATTTCTGGCACGCGGCGCAGGTGCTTTCTAAAAGTTCCCAGGTCATAATCAGCTCTCCAAATCTTGACTATTTTAATAATTTTTGCGATAGTAGGTGGGGGAATGTCCCGTCACACGGCGGAACACCGTTGAGAAATATCCCGCATCGGTAAAGCCGAGGTCAGCGGCGATCTCCTTTACGCTGCCCCCTGCACGCAAGCGGGGAATGGCGTGGTTGGTCTTGCGTGTGCGGATATACTCCATCACACCGACGCCCGCATAGCGGGAAAAGGTCTTTTTGAGAAGCGAGGGGCTCATGTGCGACAGCTTGGCCAGTGCGGCGGTGTCCAGCGGCTCGGTCAGATGATCTTCGATCACTTGAAGCGCGCGGCGGTAGTTTCTGGCACCTGCGGAGGCGTCAAACTGCACGTTGGCAGAGGGCTCTGTGAGGGTGAGCAGCAGGATCTCCAATTCGCAAAGCGCTTGCTGTGCGGCGCGCTCTTTGCCAAGGGGAATGTTGCCGATCTCCTTTTCTGTGGTGGGGGTGTTGGCGCGCAGCAATTCCACGGCGCGCTCGGCGCGGCGGACGTTTTCTTCACCAACGGTGAAGCGGCGGTTGTCAAAGGGCGGCATTTTGTCTGCGGCAAAGGAGAAAATGATGATCCTTGCGGGGGTGCCGATGCCGCGTAGACTGTGAAATTCCATCGGCGGATGCAGAATGGCGCATCCGGTTTCCAGCACGAAGGAGTCTGCATCTGCGGTGACACCGACCTGGCCGTCACATACCAGCACAAGCTCGTAGAAATCGTGCGTTTCCCCGCGGAAAACGTAGTCCGAGGCGATCTGCTCGGAAAACGCCGTATAGATGCCCGTCAATGCCACGGGGCGGGGGATTGGGTGAAAGTGCCACATAGCGTCCTCCTTGTAGCTGAAATCAAACTTTTTGTGTCTGAATTTAGATTTACTTTTTGTTTAGCCACGATTATAATATAGATATATCATAATTTGCCCGCGATGTCAAGCGCATTTTGCGTTTTTTGGCAAAAAAGCGGGACTTTCAATACACAAGGGAGAATTTGATTATGAAAATCATTCGTTGCAAGAACTACGAAGAGATGTCCCGCGAGGCCGCCAAGATCGTTGAGGCAGTTGTCGCATTGAAGAACGACGCCGTTCTCGGCTTCGCTACCGGCTCCACCCCCGAGGGCCTTTACGCCAACCTCGCAGCTGACTGCAAGGCAGGCAAGGCAGACTTCTCCAAGACCATCACCGTCAACCTTGACGAGTACTGCAGTCTGGCTGCCGACCACCCCC
>JAZQWF010000065.1:0-9510 GCA_045632185.1 Eubacteriales bacterium | reverse complement strand
GTTGCCGTTTATTTCGCCGTAGGCGAAATGGACGAGCCCTTCGGGTGCGAGAAGTTTCCGGAGGTGGCCATGGCCACCGTTTATTTCAAACGCGATGCGTTTGAAATGGACGAGCACCTTCTGTCTTTGTTTTGGCGGGATCAGAGGACACGCGCAGAACCTTGGAGGCAACGCCTATGGCGTTGCCGTTTATTTCGCCGTAGGCGAAATGAGCGCTGACCGCAAAGCGGTCTTTTGCCGTCGTGCGGCGTGTACGCCCGCCGCACAGGCAAGCCCCTTCTGTCTCCACCAAAAACGAAGCACCACCCAAACGGGTGGTGCTTTTTCGTTTTCATCTGTGCCCTTTTATAAAAGCTTTTGGAAAAGGCGTGGGAAAACCTTTTGCAAAAGGTTTTCCCACACGCATCCTCTTAATGCTCGGTACGCAGAATATCTGCCAGGACGGGCAGGAACTCGGCGAAGGGAGCGCGGCGGTCGAGCATCTTATAGAAGGTCTCGATCATCTCGGCATCCTTTGCGTCGGTGATGTCGCTGTACTTCGCAAGGGCGGCGGCAAGGCCGTTTGCCTTGACGTAGTCGGTCAGCTCCACGGAGGTGGCATCTGCCTCGTTGCGGTAGAGGTACGCAGCAGCGATACCGATGCCGATATAGGCGGGGATCGCACCCGTTTCCTTCACCATCTTGAACGCACCGCCCAGACGGTCGCCAGCACCGACCTTACGCTTGGGATCGCGTCCCACGCGGTCAAGCGCGTCCATCAGCAGACGGTTCTCAAAGCGCGGTACAAGCTCCTCGGCAAAGCGCACGCACTCGTCGCAGGGAGCGCCGTGGCGCTTGGCAAGTCCGCGTGCGGCCTCGATGAGGGCGCGCATTACGAAATACTTGATCTCGGCGTCGTCGGTGCCGTCGTGCACGTAGCTGTAATTCTTCAAAACGGCCAGGTAAGCGGTCATGGCGTGACCCATGTTGTGGATCAGCAGCTTGCGCTCGATGTAATACTCAAAGGGCGTGAAGGTCACAAGGCCCTTGACGGGAGGCAGCTCGCAGCCCACGGGACGGAAGCCCACGGGGTTGGCGGGCAGCTCGCTGTACACGTCAGCGCAAACGGCTGCGGGGTACTTGGCGGAGAACTCCTCGGGCGTGGGGGGCACGGTACGGCCAACCACTACGCTGACAAAGCCGACATTGTTCTCAAACCACTCCTTGTCCTCCTGTGCGATGTGAGGCGCTACAAGGTCGTGCAGATACTGATCAGAGCCGATCAGGTTCTCGCAGATCAGGATATTGAGGGGTGCGCCGCTCTCCTTCTTGCGGGCGGTGACGGCCTTTGCCATCAGGGGTGCCACGAAGGGCAGGATATTTGCGCCAAGCGCGGTTGCCATGATGTCGGCGGTGGCGATCTCCGCGATAGCGGCTGCCTCGTCACGGCCGTTGACGGCACGCACGTTCTTGATCCAGGTGGGAACGTACTCGCTGCCCATCGTTACGTAGATGGGGTACTCGCGTGCCTCGTTGATGGCGTCCACCATCTGGGTGTTGACGTCGATGAACACGGTTTCGTAGCCGGAAAGGTAGAAGCGCTCTGCGATAAAGCCGCGGCCGATATTGCCGGCACCGTACATAATTGCTTTCATTTTGATTACCTCTTTCTTTATGTAGAATTTTTATAAAATCTGTTTGACTGCCGCCAGTACCGTGGCGCCGATCTCCTCGGGCGCGGGGGCGGCGTTTACGATCGCCACGCGATCTGCAAGCGAAGCGAAAACGCGGTGGAACGTGTCGCGGAAAAGCGTGAGCGTTTCCTCTTTTTCGTAAATTTCGGTCGCCTCGCCGCGTGCAGTGATGCGCGCGATGGCGTCCCTCGGGGCAAGGTCAAGGAACACGCAAAGGTCGGGTTGGCGGATCTCTGCACAGCCCACGTTCATGTTTTTGACCCACTCATAGTCGCAAAGCGAGCCCTGATAGGCAAGCGAGGAGTAATAGTAGCGGTCGCAAATGACGATCTCGCCCCTCTCCACGGCAGCGCCGATCTCCTTATTGTGCGCGATGCGGTCCAGCGTGAAAAGCGTTGCCATCTCGCAAGCGGTGCGCGCCTGCTTGCCCGAAAGTGCCGCACGGAGCATTTTGCCCGTATCAAGCTCGGTCGGCTCAGCCGTTTGATGCACGGTATAGCCCATTTCCAAAAGCGCCTTTTTCAAAAGTGCGATCTGCGTGGATTTTCCCGCGCCGTCGATACCCTCAAACACGATGAATTTTCCGTTTGCCAAATCCGCACCTCCTTTTCCTGATCGTCTTTATTATTGTATCACGCGCGCGCCACTTTGTCAATGTTTTAACACACAACTTTTCTCAATTGACAAGCGCGCGGCTTTGTGCTATACTTTTTTTAGTTCTCAAAGCGAGGTTTTGCTATGACACAAAAGGAAAAACGCGCCAGAATGAGTGCGATCGTGGAAGAATTGAAGAAGGTCTATCCCGTGCCCGTGTGCGCGCTGGAAGCAGGGGGAGATCCCTGGAAGCTGTTGGTGATGGGGCGGCTTTCCGCCCAATGCACCGACGCGCGGGTGAATATCGTATGCCGCGAGCTGTTCGCGCGCTTCCCCACCGCGTGGGATATGGCAAATGCCGAGCTTGCCGAGGTGGAACAAATCGTGCGCCCCTGCGGGCTTTACCGCACCAAGGCGCAGAACATCATTGACGCGTCGCGCATGCTGATCGCAGATTTTGGCGGCAAGATGCCTGAGGATATGGACGAGCTTTTGAAATTTCCCGGCGTGGGACGCAAGATCGCCAACCTGTTGCGCGGGGATCTGTTCGGCCTGCCCGCGATCGTGGCGGACACGCATTGTATCCGTCTTTGCGGGCGCTTCGGCATGTACCCGCAAAGCGAGAAAAATCCCACCCGTGTGGAGGCCATTTTGACAAAACTGGTAGAGCCGCAGGAGCAAAGCGACCTGTGCCACCGTCTGGTGCAGTTTGGCCGCGACGTCTGCACGGCACGCGCCCCCAAGTGCGGCGAATGTCCCCTTGCAACGCTTTGCGAGATGGGCAAGAAAGGAAAATAACATGAACGAATTTCACATCACCGCCGTGACGCACGGCCGCCCTGATACCACGGGGCTGACGCCCCGCGAGGTGGCGGTCTACGACCTTTTGGATCAGCTGAATATTCCCTACCGCCACGTGGCGCACGACGCCGCCGAAACGATGGAGGCATGCGTCGAAATCGACACCCGTTTGGGCACTAAAATGTGCAAAAACCTGTTTTTAT
The DNA here is from genome assembly GCA_045632185.1 of Eubacteriales bacterium. Taxonomy (GTDB): domain Bacteria; phylum Bacillota; class Clostridia; order Oscillospirales; family CAG-272; genus Firm-07. The sequence goes on along the minus strand of JAZQWF010000065.1, from coordinate 6,239 downwards.
GCAACCGCCAGCAGACGGATTTTTACCTGTTGATGATGCCGGGTGACAAGCCCTTTAAGACCAAGGAGCTGTCGGGGCAGCTTGGCGTGGCGCGCCTTTCCTTTGCCTCGGGCGAGAAGATGGAGGCGCTGCTGGGGCTGCTCCCCGGCTCGGTCAGCGTCATGGGCCTTATGAACGATAAGGAGCACGCCGTGCGCTTGCTCATCGACGAGGATCTGCTTGCGGCGGACGAGATCGGCGTGCATCCGTGCCTGAACACGGCAAGTCTTGCTATCTCCCGCGCGGATATTCTGAAAAAATTCCTTCCCGCCACGGGTCACAAGCCCACCGCGGTACACCTCACGGGCGAGTAAAACTCATACCGTTTCGGGGTTAATAAGCACATTTATCCGGCGGGACGCCTTGCACAGGGCGTCCCGCCTTTTATCCCCCTCCCGCGCGCATCATCAGCGCGCACGGGGGTGTCATTTCCCGCGCGCGGCCACTCGCCGCACGATCACACGCAAAAAAACCTGAAAAATCCCGTTTTTGCCGCAAAAATCGTTAAAAACTGTTTCCAATCTATTGACAAGCGCGCGCGTTTAAGATATAATATAATAGCAATTAATAAGAAAACGGATTCCTGTGACTGACGGATAATGGTGATGCGGGGCAACCCCAAACACCGTGGAGCAGGGATTCTGAGAAAGCGTGTGGCTTTCTCGCCGACCGTCTGGGCACACTATCTGTTGGGACAAGAGCATATCTGCACTTGTACGGCATAAGTGTGTCCTTATTTTATTTTCAGGAGGAAAATCATGAGCAAAAAAGTCGGAATCATCATGGGCAGTGACAGCGATCTGCCTATCATCAAAAAGGCGACGGATATGTTGAAGTCGCTCGCTATCCCCTTTGAGGTGCATATCTACTCGGCACACCGCACCCCCGTAGAGGCCGCTGAGTTCGCAAAGAGCGCAAAGGCGAACGGGTTCGGCGCGCTGATCTGCGCCGCAGGCATGGCCGCGCATCTCGCAGGTGCCATCGCCGCCAACACGGTGCTTCCCGTGATCGGTATCCCCTGCAAGTCCTCTAACCTTGACGGACTTGACGCTCTGCTTTCCACCGTGATGATGCCCACGGGCATTCCCGTGGCAACCGTTGCCATCGACGGCGGCGGCAACGCGGCACTGCTTGCCGCACAGATCCTCGCGGGCGAGGACGACGCGCTTTACGACCGCCTTGTGGCAAAGCGCGCGGCTGACGCGGCCAAGGTCCTTGAAAAAGACGCCAAGGTCATGGACCAGCTTTAATTCCCTCTCGATCCCCAAAAATAAAAAATAAAATTTTTTCAAAATAAAAGGAGAACAACACTATGAAACTCGTTTACACCGGCAAAACCAAGGACGTATTCGCACTCGACAACGGCAACTACCTTCTCAAATTCAAGGACGACTGCACCGGCAAGGACGGCGTATTTGATCCCGGCGAAAACTCTGTGGGCCTGACCATTGAGGGCGTGGGCGACGTCAACCTTCGTATGTCCATCTACTTCTTCGAGAAGATCAACGCCGCAGGCATTCGCACCCACTACGTGAGCGCAGATCTTGCCAACACCACCATGGAAGTTAAGCCCGGCAAGGTGTTCGGCAAGGGTCTTGAAGTTATCTGCCGCGAGCGCGCAGTTGGCTCCTTTATCCGTCGCTACGGCGCACTTATTGAAAGCGGCGCAAAGCTTCCCTCCTACGTGGAGACCACTTTGAAGGACGACGCCAAGGGCGATCCCCTGATCACCAAGGACGCACTGGTTGACATCGGCGTGATGTCCGCTGCACAGTACGACGATCTCAAAGATATGACCCAAAAGATCACCAAGATCGTGGCTGACGATCTGGCTGCCAAGGGCATGGAGCTTTACGACATCAAGTTCGAGTTCGGCTATGACGCTGACGGCAACGTGATGCTGATCGACGAGGTTGCTTCCGGCAACATGCGCGTTTACAAGGACGGCGAGTACGTCGATCCCATGACGCTCAACAAGCTGTTCTTCGCTTAATTCCCCCGCCGAAAGAGGAAACCTATGGGTGGATTTTTCGGAGCGTCCCTGAAAAGGGATTGCGTGATTGATATTTTCTTTGGCGTGGATTACCACACGCATCTGGGCACGCGTCGCGGCGGCATGGCCGTTTACGACGCGGACGCCGGATTTCAGCGTCAGATCCACAACATTGACAACACCCCCTTCCGCACCAAGTTTGAAAAGGACCTGCACGAGTTCCACGGCAACAGCGGTATCGGCTGTATCAGCGATACCGACCCCCAGCCGCTTCTGATTCGCTCGCACCTCGGTCTTTACGCCCTCACCACCGTGGGCAAGATCAACAATGCGGAGGAGCTGGTAGAGCGCTATTTCTCCGACCACGGCCATCAGTTTATGGCCATGGGCTCGGGCAAGGTCAACGAAACCGAGCTGGTAGCGGCGCTGATCAACCAAAAGGAAACGCTGGTGGAGGGCATCAAGCACGCCCAAGAGCAGATCGACGGCTCGATGACGATGCTTCTGCTTCCCGACGACGGCAGCATCATTGCCGCGCGCGACCGCGTGGGACGCCTGCCCATTCACGTGGGCAAGGGCCGCGACGGCTGCTGCGTATCCTTTGAAACCTTTGCCTATCAAAAGCTGGGATACAAGAACCACTACGAGCTTGGCCCCGGCGAGATCGCACGCGTCACCCCCGCGGGTGTCGAGCAGCTTGCCGCCCCCGGCAAGAAGATGAAGATCTGTGCGTTCCTGTGGGGCTATTACGGCTATCCCAACTCGAACTACGAGGGCAGAAACGTGGAAATGATGCGCTGCCGCAACGGCGAGATCATGGCGCGCGACGAAAAAGAGCGCGGCACGCTGCCCGAGGTAGATTTCGTGGCAGGCATTCCCGACTCGGGTGTGCCGCACGCACTTGGCTACGCCACCGAGGCGAAAGCACAGTATTCCCGTCCGTTCGTGAAGTACACGCCCTCCTGGCCGCGTAGCTTCACCCCCCCGACACAGGCGCTGCGCAACCAGATCGCCAAGATGAAGCAGATCCCGATCCCCGAGCTGATCCAGGGCAAGAAGCTGCTTTTCGTGGACGACTCGATCGTGCGCGGCACGCAGCTGCGTGAAACGGTAGAGTTCCTTTTCGACAACGGCGCAAAGGAAGTGCATATGCGCTCTGCCTGCCCGCCCCTGATGTACGGATGCAAGTACCTGAACTTCTCGTCCAGCCGCTCCGAGATGGAGCTGCTTGCCCGCCGCACCATTCAGGAATTGGAGGGTGACGAGGGTCAGAAGCATCTGGACGAGTACGCCGACGTTTCCACCGAGCGCGGCAAGTGCATGCTCAAAACAATCTGCGACAAATTCGGCTTTGACAGTCTGGGCTTCCAATCCCTTGACGGTATGCTGGAAGCCATCGGCCTTGACCGCGATCAGGTCTGCACCTATTGCTGGACGGGCAAAAAAGACAACGATTGATACTGAAAGAGGACAACCGACATGGAAAAAAGTTATTCTGCAAGCTATGCGGCCGCCGGCGTGGATATCACCGCGGGCTACAAGGCCGTTGAATTGATGAAAAAGCACATCAAGCGCACCAAGAACGAGGGTTGCCTTGATGACGTGGGCGGCTTTGGCGGCTGCTTCGGCCTGCCTGTGGCCGGTATGGAAGAGCCCGTGCTCGTTTCCGGCACCGACGGCTGCGGCACCAAGGTAAAGCTTGCCATTCTGATGGACAAGCACGACACCATCGGCATTGACGCCGTGGCAATGTGTGTCAACGACATCATCTGCGTGGGTGCAAAGCCCCTGTTCTTCCTGGACTATATTGCCTGCGGCAAGAATATCCCCGAAAAGATCGCTGAGATCGTCGGCGGCGTTGCCGAGGGCTGCGTGCAGTCCGGTGCGGCGCTTATCGGCGGCGAGACCGCCGAGCACCCCGGCATGATGCCTGTTGAGGAGTACGACCTCGCCGGCTTTGCCGTGGGTATCGTAGACAAGAAGAAGATCCTGGACAACTCCAAGATGAAGGCGGGCGACGTGATCGTGGCTCTCCCCTCTACGGGTATCCACTCCAACGGCTTCTCTCTTTGCCGCAAGGTATTCGACATCGACAACAACAACCCCGAGCTGTACGTGGCACGTGAGGAGCTGGGCGGCAAGACGATCGCCCAGGCACTCCTTACCCCCACCAAGATCTACGTCAAGCCCGTACTGGCACTGCTGGAAAAGGTCAACGTGAAGGGTATTTCCCACATCACGGGCGGCGGCTTCTACGAGAACATTCCGCGCTCCATTCCCAAGGGCCTTTCCGCCAAGATCGTGCGCAACGACGTCAAGGTGCTTCCCATCTTCGATATGATCGCAAAGTGGGGCAACATTCCCGAGCGCGACATGTTCAACACCTACAACATGGGCGTTGGTATGAGCATCGTGGTGCCCGCTGACGAGGTGGCTACCGCTCTTGAAGTATTGAAGGCAAACGGCGAGAACGCCTACGTGATCGGTGAGATCATTGAGGGCGACGACGGCGTGGTGTTCTGCTGATGAGTAAGACGCGTATTGCCGTTTTCGTTTCGGGCGGCGGCACCAATCTGCAAGCGCTGATGGATGCCCAGGATAAGGGCATCTTACATAGCGGCGAGATCGTGCTGGTCGTTGCCAGCAATCCCAGCGCGTACGCCTTGGAGCGCGCCAAGAAAAAGAACATCGCCACCGCAGTGGCGTGGAAAAAACAGCTTGGCTCGCAAGCAGCCTTTGAGGCCGCCATTTCCCGCGAGCTTGACGAGCACAAGATCGACCTGATCGTGCTGGCGGGCTTTATGTACATTCTGTCCGCCCACTTCACCGCCAAGTGGCCGGAGCGCATCATCAACGTGCACCCCGCCCTGATCCCCAGCTTCTGCGGCAAGGGCATGTACGGTCTTGCACCGCACGAGGCCGCGCTCGCTTACGGCGTGAAGGTCACGGGCGCGACCGTTCACTTTGTCAACGAGATCCCCGACGGCGGTAAGATCATCGCCCAAAAGGCCGTTTACGTGGAGGAGGGCGACACCCCCGAGGTGTTGCAGCGCCGCGTGATGGAGCAGGCAGAGTGGATCATTCTGCCGCAAGCAGTAGAAGAGGTATGCGCCTCTCTCGGCTAAAAACCACTATTCCCATTTTTGAAAGATTTTGAAAGGGGTGTGGGGAAAAATTTGCAAATTTTTCCCCACCGCACCCCTACACCACATTAAGGAGAAAAAGATGAAAGTTTCGACCATTGTAAACGAACTGAACTCTCTTGCCTACCACGGCAGAGGTATTATGATCGGCAAGAGCGCCGACGGCAAAAAGGCGGTAACCGCCTACTTTATCATGGGCAGAAGCGTCAACAGCCGCAACCGCGTGTTCCAAGTCGAGGGTGACGCCATGCGCACCAAGGCCTTTGACGAGAGCAAGATGGTCGATCCCCATCTGATCATCTACTATCCCGTTCGCGTACTGGGCAACAAGACCATCGTGACCAACGGTGACCAGACCGACACCATTTATAATCTGATGGACAAGCAGATGACCTTTGAGCAGGCGCTGCGCACCCGCGAGTTTGAGGACGACGGCCCCAACTGGACGCCCCGTATCTCCGGCATCATTCACCGTGAAAACGGCGAGATGAACTACGCCATGTCCATTCTGAAAAGCGCCGAGGGCGACGACAGTTCCTGCGAGCGCTTCACCTACGCTTATTCCAACCCCATCGCAGGTCGCGCCAAGTTTATCCACACCTACAACGCCGACGAAAATCCCCTGCCCTCCTTTGAGGGTGAGCCCAAGACCTTGGAGCTGCCCGACGTGGATATCGACGCGCTGACCGACCTGATCTGGAAAAACCTCAACGAGGACAACAAGGTGTCCTTGTTTGTACGCTATATTGACATCGCCACGGGCGAGTCCGAGCAGCGCATCATCAACAAGAATACGTGATCGCCCATCATAACAAAAGAGGTGTAAAAATGAAAGATTTTGAACTGAAATACGGTTGTAACCCCAACCAGAAGCCCGCCAAGATCTACATGGCAGACGGCTCGGAGCTTCCCATTGAAATTCTGTGCGGCCGTCCCGGCTACATCAACTTCCTGGACGCGTTCAACTCCTGGCAGCTTGTCAAGGAATTGAAGGCAGCGCTCGGCCTTCCCGCCGTGACCTCCTTTAAGCACGTATCCCCCACCTCCGCCGCCGTCGGTATCCC
>JAZQWF010000064.1:0-10383 GCA_045632185.1 Eubacteriales bacterium | reverse complement strand
GAGGTGCTTTGCATCACCGCGCCGCAGGGGCTTGCGGGGGCGGATTTTACGCTGGCGATGCCCTCTGTGGGGGCTACCGCCAATCTGATCCTGGCGGCGGGGGGGGCAAGCGGTGTAAGTGTGATACGCAACGCGGCTGCCGAGCCGCACGTGGTGGCTCTTTGTGAGTTTTTGTGTGCTGCCGGCGCAAGGATAGAGGGAATTGGTACGGAAACGGTGCGGGTTTTCGGCGGTTTTCCGCTTTGCGGCGTGTCGCATCGCATCATTCCCGATATGATCGAAGCGGGCACTTATCTTTGTGCGGGCATGGCGTGTGGCGGCCCTGTTGTCGTGCGCGACGTTTGTCCCTCGCATCTGGGGGCGCTCCTGTCTGCTTTTGGCGAAATGGGAGGGGAGGTAGCATGCGGCGAGGACTGGATCCGCGTGTCTTGCCCCGAACAATATCGCAATATCTGCGTGGAAACCGCCCCGTATCCGGGCTTTCCCACCGATCTGCACCCGCAGCTGACCGCGTTGTTTTCTCTTGGCGGTCGCGCTATGGGCGAGGGGAGAATGTACGAGAAGATCTGGCGCGAGCGCTTCCGTTATGTGCAGGGATTGCAGAAAATGGGTGCGGATATCACCGTAGAGGGGGAGTGCGCCAGCGTGCGCCCCGCCCCGCTGCACGCGGGTTGTGTCCGCGCACCGGATCTGCGCGGGGGTGCTGCGCTGCTGCTTGCCGCACTTGCGATAAACGGGCAAAGTGAGATCACGAACGCAGGAATGCTTGCCCGCGGGTACGAGCATCTGGAAGAGAAGCTCGCGGCACTTGGTGCGCGCGTGCGGTGCTGCTAAAAAAGAGCCGAGCATTTGCTCGGCTCTTTTGCTAAATTGGGGAATTACTCCGCAGACGGTGCGACTTTTCCGCACTTTTCAAAGGTGAGTGCGCCGTCCTTTTCGCTGATCAGCACGTGGTCACCCTTGCGGAATTTGCCTTCCAGCATTGCGTTCGAGAACGCGTCCTCTACAAGGCGCACGATGGCGCGGCGCAACGGGCGCGCGCCGTATACGGGATCAAAGCCCTCCTTGGCGACAAGCGCCGCAACGGAAGGATCAAAATCCACCGTGATCTCCAACGCCGTGATGCGCTTTTCCACCTCGGAAAGCAGCAAGGAGGCGATCGCACGGATATTTTCCTCGCTCAGGCGGTTGAAGATGATGATATCATCAATACGGTTGAGAAATTCGGGGCGGAAGGTGCTCTTTAACGCCTGCATGACCTTGTCCTGACGCGTGCTTTCCTCAGCCCTTGCCTCAGCGGCAAAGCCAACAGCACTCTTGACAGGTCCCGTAAGGGCAGATGCACCCACGTTCGAGGTCATGATCAGCACGGTGTTCTTAAAGTCCACCTTGCGTCCCTGCGAGTCGGTCAGCACGCCGTCCTCCAACACCTGCAACAGGATATTGAATACATCGGGGTGTGCCTTTTCGATCTCGTCAAACAGCACTACGGAATAGGGCTTGCGACGGATCTTTTCGGTCAGCTGACCGCCCTCCTCAAAGCCCACGTAGCCGGGGGGCGAGCCGATCAGCTTGGACACGCTGTGCTTTTCCATATACTCGGACATATCAATGCGGATCATCGCGTTCGCGTCACCGAAAAGCAGCTCGGCAAGGGACTTGCAAAGCTCGGTCTTACCCACGCCCGTGGGGCCTGCAAAGATAAACGATCCGATCGGGCGTTTGGGATCCTTTAATCCCATTCTGCCGCGACGGATAGCGCGTGCCACAGCACTCACGGCCTCGTCCTGACCGATCACGCGCTGCTGCAAAAGCTCCTCCAAGCGCAAAAGACGCTCGCTTTCCTCCTCCATAAGTCGGTTTACGGGGATACCCGTCCACTGTGTCACCACGTCGGCAATATCTGCCTCCTCTACGGCAACGGACGTGTCCTTTACGCTGCTTTCCCAGTCGGATCTTGCCTTTTCGTACTCCTCGCGCAAGCTTTTTTCCTCGTCGCGAAGGCGTGCCGCACCCTCAAAATCCTGGGCGGCAACGGCCTCCTCCTTTTCGCGGGAAAGCTTGGCAAGCTTTTCCTCCACCTCTTTGAGATCGGGGGGAGAGGTGTGGGTGGCCAATCTTTTGCGAGAGGCGGCCTCGTCCACAAGGTCAATGGCTTTATCGGGCAAAAACCTGTCCGCAATATAGCGCGCCGACAGGGAAACGGCGGCTCTCACGGCCTCGTCCGTGATCTTCAATTTGTGATGCGCCTCGTATTTGTCACGAAGCCCCAAAAGGATCTGGATCGCCTGCTCCTGCGTGGGCTCGCCTACGGAAACGGGCTGGAAGCGGCGTTCCAGCGCGGCGTCCTTCTCGATGTTTTTGCGGTATTCGCTGATGGTGGTGGCACCGATCAGCTGCATCTCGCCGCGCGCAAGGGCGGGCTTGATGATATTGGCGGCATCTACCGCCCCCTCGGCCGAGCCCGCACCCACAATGGTGTGGATCTCGTCGATAAACAGGATAACAGCGGGGTTCTGACGTACCTCCTCCATCACGTTTTTCATACGCTCCTCAAATTCGCCGCGGTATTTGGCGCCTGCGATCATCGCGGCCACATCCACGGTCACGATCTGCTTGTCTTTGAGGGTTTCGGGCACGGCGCCGTCTGCGATCCTTTGCGCCAGCCCCTCGACCACGGCAGTCTTGCCTACGCCCGGCTCGCCGATCAGGCAAGGATTGTTCTTCTGGCGGCGGGAAAGGATCTGGATCACGCGCTCGGTTTCCGCATCGCGCCCGATCACGGGATCGATCTTGCCCTCCTTGGCAAGGGCGGTCAGATCGCGCCCGTATTGAGAAAGGGTAGGGGATTTGGCAAGCGTGCTTTCCTTCTTTTTCTCGCGCGCACCGCCCTCTCGCGGGGAGGGGGCGCTCTTCTCGGCACTCACACCGAAGAAGGCGGAAAGATCCGATTTGAGGTCGGAGATCGAGGCGTGCAGCTCCTCCAAGAGCTTGGCGGCCACGCTGTCCTGCTCTAAAAGAAGCGCGGCAAGGATATGCTCGGTGCCGATATAATTCTGTCCCGTGCGCAACGACTCCATGGCGGAATGCTCGATAATGCGCTTTGTGCGCGGGGTCATATCAGCGGGCGTCACGTCGCTGTGCGAGCCCTCACCGACCTCGCGGATCAGCGCCTCGCGCACGTTTTCATACGTAACGCCACGCTTTTCCAGAAGCTTGGCGGCAACGCTTTCCTTCTCGGCCGAAAGAGAGAGCAGCAGATGCTCAGAGCCGATATAGGTATGCCCCAGCTCACGCGCAAGGCGCAGGGAATTGTTTAAAACGTTCTGTGCTTTGACCGTAAAACGGTTCGTCATTTCTTTTGTACCTCCCAGCATTGTTTGAGAAATGTGGCACGCGCGATATCGCGCTCGGTGCCGTTTTTTGGGGTGTCCGCTGCCTGCACGGAAAGCGTGGCGGGCAGGGCGTGGATCAGCATGGCGTGCAGCGCCTCGTGTGTGAGCGAGGTGATCACACCCAGCGCCACGCCGAGTTTGAGGTCGGCGAACAGCGAGAAAAACTCCTCGGAGGAAAGCATCGTGGCATAGCGCGCAATGCCCTCGGCGCGGTGGATACGGTCGGCGCGGCGCAGTGCGGCCTCGCCCGTGGGCTTTGCACGCAGCGTGCGCTCCTTTTCCATAATACTTTGCACGGCCTCGCCCATTTTATGCAGGATCTCCTCCTCGGAAAGTCCAAGCGTTACCTGATTGGACACCTGATAGAGAAATCCGTAGGATTTCGAGCCCTCGCCGTAAAGCCCGCGCATGGTAAGCCCCAGCTTGGAGAGCTGATGCGAGAGCGAGGGGATCATTCCCGCCTCGGTAAGGGCGGGCAGGAACAGCATCACAGAGGCGCGCAGTCCCGTGCCGAGATTGGTGGGACAATGCGTCAGATACCCAAGCTTTTCGTCAAACGCGATCGGCAGCGCTGCGTCCAGTGCGTCGTCGCATTCGCAGGCGAAGCGGTAAGCGTCGGTCAGTGCAAGACCCGGGAGGATACATTGCAGGCGGACATGATCCTCCTCGCAGCACATCACGCTGATGCTTTTGTTGTCGTCGCGGAACAGCGCGTGCGGGCCCTTGTGGGCGGCAAACTCGCGGCTGCAAAGGTGCTGCTCGACCAGCGCCTCGGCGGCAAGGGGCGTGACGTCCTCCATGTTTGTGCGCTTAAAGGTGTCACCAAGTGCCTTGCCGACAAGGTCAATGACCTCCTTGGCCTTCTCGTCGCTCAGGCGATTGCCAAAGGCGTACCCTTCGATATTGCGGGCAAAGCGAATGCGGGAGGAGAATACCACGTCCTGCTCGTTTCCTTTAACCTGATACCAAGCCATATTAGTTTTCCTCCTTTTCCAGCGTTTTGATCTCGTCACGCAGCCGCGCGGCGTCCTCAAATTTTTCTGCCTCAATGGCGGCGCGCAGCTCATTTTTCAGCGCGTGAAGCCGCGTTTGCTTGTCGCGCGCCGCTCTTTTTTCTGCGGGAGCGCGTCCCACGTGTACCGTGTTGCCGTAAAGCGAGCGAATGGTGGGCTCCAATTCTGCCGCAAAGGTTTCATAGCACTTGGCGCAGAACACCTTGCCCGCACGGCGTACGTCAGCAAAACTGGCGCCACACCCTTCGCACTTTTTGCCGGCGGGGGCTTTGATGGGGGCGCTGATGCCAAATAGGTTGCCGAACAGGTCACCGCCGAAGGGGAAGTGCGCGGAAAACCCCGCCTCGCCCTGCGCCTTGGCGGCACACTCGTGGCACAGATGCGCCGTAGTGGTCTCACCGTTTATCGTCTGCTTATAAAGAACGCTTGCTTCACGTTCATTGCATTTTTCACATTTCATTTCAAAACCCTCCTTTTGCTCTTACATTAAGGATAGTAGGATATGCTTAAAGATATTCGCACGGACGATGCGTCTGCCCTCTGGCGTAACGTCCGAGAGTGCGCCGTCGGAAAGGGAAGCGGCGATCATGCGTGCCTCGCGCTCGTTCACGATACCGTTGCCCAGCAGATTTTGCAGATAGGCGCGGGCCTCCTGCTCGTCCAATCTCTCGCCGATGGCGTAGAAGAAGTGCATCAGATATTCGTCACGGTGCATTTGCTTGCGCACGATGCGGATACCGCCACCGCCGCCGCGGCGGGATTCTACAATATAACCGCGCTCAGGGGTGAAGCGCGAGGTCAGCACGTAGCTGATCTGGCTGGGTACGCAGCCAAGGCGCCCGGCCATTTCGTTGCGTTGCAGTTCAAGCGCACCGCCCGATTGCTCTAACATTTCCTCTATCATTTTGGCAATTTGATCGGCTAACATTTCGTTGCCCTCCTTTGACCTTCTTTGATTTTTACACCCTTAGTATACTGCGAAAGTCAAACAAAGTCAAAGTCAAACAAAGTCAAACAAAAATGATCGCAAGCGATTACAAACGATTATACGGAATTATCCGCACATTTCCTCTCAAAATCTCGTTTTTTCAAAATCTTTGACTTTGGGCTTTCGCGCGCGTGTTTTATCTATAAAAGGGAAGCGAATGGTTGACAAAGTGCGCAATAAGTGTTAAACTTGGGATAGGATAGCGTCGACTTGCGAAAGGAAGGACAAATGAACCAATACTTAAAAAATCTAAATAAGATCGAATTTGTGGTGACCGATGCCTGTACGGGCAAGTGCAAGCATTGCTCGCAAGGTGCGCATAGCGCTTGTGGCACACATATCTCTCCCACGCTGGCGGCGGACGCGGTACGTAAGATCGCGGCGGCATACGAGATCAAGACCGTGATGACCTTTGGGGGCGAGCCGCTGCTTTATGCAGGTGCGGTCTACGCTGTGATGAGTGCCGCAACCGAGCTGAATATCCCGCGCCGACAGGTGATCACCAACGGCTATTTTACCAAGAACACAGAGAAGATGCGCGATGTCGCAGAGCGTCTTGCCGCGTGTGGTGTGAACGATCTGTTGCTGTCGGTGGACGCGTTCCATCAGGAAACGATCCCACTTGAAATCGTGAAGTGCTTTGCCGCACAGGCAAAAAAATGCGGTATCCCGATGCGCCTTTCGCCCGCGTGGCTGGTGAGCAAAACGGAGGATAACCCGTATAACAAAAAAACACGCGAGATCCTTGCCGAATTTGCGGAGTTGGAGATCCCCGTGGGCGAGGGAAATGTGATCTTCCCTGAGGGCAACGCGCGCAAATACCTTGCGGAATATTTTGCTAAGGAGCGCCCCGCAAATCCGTATGAGGAAGACCCGCGCGACGTGCGCTGCGTGTCCTTCTCGCCGAACGGCGACGTGCTTGGCGGGAATGTGTGCGACAAGGATATTATGAAAATCATTGAGGAATATACTCCGTAAAGGAGAATGCAGATGCAAAAAATCATCATTATCGGCTGCCCCGGGGCGGGGAAGACCACCTTTGCAGAAAAGCTCCGCGACAAGCTCGGCTTGCCGCTGTACTATCTGGATGCCATCTGGCACAAGGCGGACAGGACGCATATTTCAAGAGAGGAATTTGACGCGCGGCTCGGCGAGATCCTCGCGCAGGACGCGTGGATCATTGACGGCAATTACAGCCGCACGGTGGAGTGCCGTATTGCGGCGTGCGACACGGTGTTTTTATTTGATCTGCCTGTCGAGATCTGCCTTGCGGGTGCCACCGCGCGCATCGGGCAAAAGCGCCCCGATATGCCGTGGGTGGATACCGCGCTTGATCCGTATTTGAAAGAGGAGATCGAGGCGTTTTCTACCCAAAATCTGCCCGCGATCTACGCCTTGCTTGACAAGTACAAGGAGGGCAGAAATATCGTGATATTCCGCACGCGCGAGCAGGCAGATGTCTACCTTGCGCACCTTGCGTGACGGAGGGGAAGATGAGAACGGCAAAGGTGATCGTTACCCCCTACGACACGGCGTGGGAGACGGAGTTTGAACGCATCAAAAAAGAGCTTGCGGCGGCGCTTGGCGACCTGGCACTTGGCATTGAGCACGTGGGCAGTACCGCTGTTGAGGGAATGTCCGCCAAGCCCTGCATCGACTTGGACGTTATCATCAAGGATTATTCCGTATTTGACAGTGTGGTGAGTGCGCTGGCGAGCATCGGCTATATTCACGAGGGGGATCTTGGCATCAAGGAAAGAGAGGCGTTCCGATATACGGACAAGCCGCATCTGATGGCGCACCACCTCTATGTGTGCCCGCAGAGCTCGGCAGAGCTGCATCGCCACCTCGCCTTTCGTGATTTCCTGCGCGGTAACCCGCAAGCGGCAGCGCAATACAGCGCCGTAAAAGAGCGCGCCGCCGCACTTTATCCGAGCGATATCAACGGCTATATCGCATACAAATCACCCTGCATCGCACAGCTGTACGCCATGTGCGGATTAGAGAAAACAGAAAGGGAAACAGAAATGAAACGCGTATATGACTTTTTGAAAAAGGCAGAGGTCTACTACCTTGCCACCACGGAGGGGGATCAGCCCCGCGTGCGTCCCTTCGGCACGGTCAACGAGTTTGAGGGCAAGCTTTATATCCAAACGGGGAAGATCAAGCCCACCAGTCACCAGCTTGCCGCCAATCACAAAGCAGAGCTTTGCGCCTTTTGCGAGGGGGCTTGGCTGCGCGTGGCGTGCGAGCTGATCGAGGACGATCGCGTGGAGGCGAGAAAGTCGATGCTGGACGCCTACCCCGACCTGCGCCGTATGTACGATGAAAACGATGGCAACACGCAGGTGTTCTACATGCAAAACGCCACCGCGACCTTCTGTGCCTTTGGCAAGGAGCCGGAAACGGTGAAATTTTAAAAGAAAAAGCTCGGCAGTGCCGAGCTTTTTTATATGCCGTACGCCCCTGTCAGCGGATCCTTGAAGATGCCAAGATCGGGCGTTTTAAAGGTGAAAAGGACGAACAAAGCACCCACAAGGCAAAGAAGGGAAAGGGAGAGCTTGGAGTGGTGGCAAGCACTTGAATTTTCTTGAAATTGCCGCGCCTCATAGAGATAGGCAAACGCCGCCGCAAGGAAGAAAATAGAGATATTCAGCCAGTCGGGCGACTTGCCTATCGCGCCGTTGTAGGTGTAGAAGATCACAGGGATCAAAAGAAGCCCAAGCAGCGTGCCGCGCAGCTTCACGCACCAGAAATCCTCTCGCTCGCGGAAGAAAAAGCGCTGCACGACGGCAAAAATAAGCATCGGCCAAAAAAGCAGCTTCATATGCTCCCAAGTGGACTCATTCACCCCCGAGAGGGGCGCGATCCATACGGCCTCGCCCAACCAATCATACAAAAAATGCAGCAGCGTCCCGCCCAGCGCAGTCACCCCAAAGCCGAGCAGCTCCCATATCCCTATCGACCGTTTCATTACACGCACCTCGCCGTTTTTTGATAAGTGTATTCAAAAACGGACAGAAATATGCGCAAAGCCGCGCTTTACTGCGGGAAATAGTCTGCGTACAGATAGTTATAGTAGCGTGCCAGCTCCTCCCAGGTGGCGCGGTCGACCTCGCCGTCCTCGGGTAGTCCGCTGGCTTTTTGCAGCACGCGTATCGCCTTAGCGGTGTCCTCGTCATACCTGCCGCTTTGCGGCACGGCGGCGGGGAAGTTAAAGTCCAACGCAATCTCCTGCAAGGCGTGCTGGATCACCCGCACAAGGAATTGCTCCTCGCCTATCGCCACGCGGTAATCGTCGGGTACGCGCGGGAAATGTGCGATGCGCGCGGGCGCGCGGCGAAAGGTCTTTTCCTTCTCGTAGCGCGAAAATAAGCGCTCCCAGGTGTCCTGATCCACGCGGCCTGTTTCGGGCAAGCCCTCGCTTTGCTGAAAGCGGCGTACTGCCTCCTCGGTGGCGCGGTCAAAGACACCGTCCACGGGTGTGGGCGAGAGGGTATCGTCAAAATAGTAGAGCGTGCGCAAATAGCGTTGCAGATTGGCAACGGCGCTTTTTTCGATCTCGCTTGGCATACACTCACCTCCTCAGCTCAACGCCCGGATACTGTCCCTCGGCAAGGTCGCTGCCAAGCACGATATCCTCGTAAATATCGGCAATGGCCGCCCACGTGATCGCACCCACACGACCGTTGATGGGCAAGCCGAACTCCTCTTGAAACGCAATGACCGCATCGCGCGTGCGCGGGCCGAAGATCCCGTCCGGTGTGAGCGCGGGGATCGAGGGGAATACAGGTGCGATGGCCGCGAGGTATTCCTGTAACAGCCGCACGTCCTCCCCACCCGCGCCAAGACGCAGAACAACACCGGGAAAGGGGACTGTCCGCCCCTCGGTAAGCGCCGGCGGAATGGTGGAAACGATCCCCAGATAAGCGTCATAGATGGCCTCCCAGGTAACCTCGCCGACGATGCCGTCTGCGGGCAGACCAAAGGTGTTCTGCACGTCAATGACCGCTGCGCGCGTGGCGGGGCCGAAGGTGCCGTCTACGACAAGGGGCGGCACGGTGCTGTAATACCCGGAGAGATAATTGATGAAATATTGCAGGTTCAAAACGCCAAGCGACACGTCCCCCTCGCGCAAAACGCCGGGGTACTGCGCGGTGACCTCTTCCAGCGTTACGCCCTCGCCGTCGATCTCGTTGAGGCGCTTGACAGCGTTGTAGATGCGGCGGATATAGTACCAGGTGGCACGCCCGACCACGCCGTCCGCGCCAAGACCAAAGATCTCTTGAAAGCGCTTGACAGCCGCCTGTGTCTGCGTGCCGAAGATGCCGTCCGGATCAGGGATCTTGGGAATGGAGGGATAGTTTTTGCCGATGCGGTTAAGGCGCAGCTGTACAGTGCGCACGTTGTCGTTCACGCTTCCCACACGCAAGGGAATGACGGGGGCGCTTTCGCGCAAGGGGCCGACGGGGACGTCGGTCACGATGTCAATGTCGTTGCCGTAGTAATATTGCAGAATTTCATACGGCGTGTATCCTTGCTCCGCAAGATCAACGCTGCCCCATTGTGAAAGCCCATCGCAGGTCACACGCCGCCCGTCGCAATAGGCGGAAAACAGCGGCTCTACGCTGCCCTCACGCACGATATAGCTATCAAAAAGCTCGGCGGCCAGCGTGCGAATGTTCTCGAAAATATCCCGTCCCTCAATAAACTTCTGGTCGATCGAGGTGGAGTTGGTGATGTCAAAATCATACCCGCGCGAGCGGTAATATTCGGTATAGATGCGGTTTAGCACAAAGGAGATCTGTGCGTACATGTTGGCGCGGATCGCGCTCTCCGGCCAAGTGGGATAGATCTCGCTGGACGCCACGTTCGCAACGTATTCCAGAAAGGGAACGGTCACGTTGCGTGCGTTTTCCTCGGGGCGGCCGAGATGCACCGTCACGGTTTCCGGAATGTAAGGAAGAGCCACCGCCATCACGCACCT
>JAZQWF010000063.1:0-14704 GCA_045632185.1 Eubacteriales bacterium | reverse complement strand
ATCGCTTGCTGCGTATCTGCGATGCGCATCGGCCGCCAGATGCAGTTCTTCGGTGCACGCTGCAACCTGCCCAAGCTCTTGCTGCTTGCCCTGAACGGCGGCTACGACAACATGTCCGGTATGAAGATCGGCCCGCAGTTCGAGCCCTACGTAGGGGACGTGCTGGATTACGAGCACGAGGCCGACCGCTTCAAGGTCTATCTGGAATGGCTGTGCCGCCTGTACGTGAACACGATGAACGTGATCCATTTCATGCACGATAAGTACGCGTATGAGAAGATCCAGATGGCACTTCATGACACCGACGTAGAGCGATTGATGGCCTTCGGCGTGGCAGGCCTTTCCGTTATCGCGGACTCCTTCTCTGCCATCAAGTTTGCCAAGGTCAAGCCCATTCGTGATGAAAACGGCTATATCGTAGACTTCGAAACCGAGGGCGATTTCCCCAAGTACGGCAACGACATCGACGACGTGGACGACATTGCACGTCAGCTGCTTTCCGACGTGATCACCGAGCTGCGCAAAACGCCCACCTACCGTAACGCGATCCATACCCTGTCCGCGCTGACCATCACCTCGAACGTGGTGTACGGCAAGAAGACGGGCGCAACCCCCGACGGCCGCAAGAAGAGCGAGCCCTTCGCTCCCGGTGCAAACCCGATGCACAATCGTGAAACCAACGGTGCGCTGGCATCTCTCAACACGCTTGCCAAGATGCCCTACGATTGCTGCCGCGACGGCATTTCCAACACCTTCTCGATCGTGCCCGATGCGCTCGGCCGCGACAAGGAGGATCGCGTGAACAACCTGGTGAATATCCTGGACGGTTATTTCACCCAGCACGCGCACCACATCAACGTCAACGTGCTGAACAAGGAGCTGTTGATGAAGGCGTACGAGAACCCCGAGGAGTACCCGAACCTCACCATTCGCGTTTCGGGCTACGCCGTACACTTCAACAAGCTTTCCCGCGAGCAGCAGCGCGAGGTCATCAGCCGCACCTTCCACGAGGTCCTTTGATGACAGGACGCATTCATTCGATACAAACGCTGGGGACGGTTGACGGCCCCGGCGTTCGTTTCTTAGTGTTTATGCAGGGCTGCCCCTTGCGTTGCGCCTTCTGCCACAATCCCGACACGTGGGACACCAAGGGCGGAAACGAGGTCAGCGCCGAGGAGATCTTCCGAAAAGCGACCCGTTATAGGGCTTATTTCGGGAAAGAGGGTGGTATCACCGTTTCCGGCGGCGAGCCGCTTTTGCAAGCAAGCTTTGTGCGGGAGCTGTTTTCGCTTTGTAAAAAAGCAGGGCTGCACACAGCACTTGACACCTCCGGCTGCATCTGGAACGAGGAGGTCGAGGCGCTTTTGGAGGTCACCGATCTTGTACTGCTTGACCACAAGATGCCCGACGAGGCGCGCTATCGCGCGCACATCGGCTGTGGCGTAGAAGCGCCCGAGCGCTTCCTTGCCGAGCTGAACGCACGCAAGATCCCTGTGTGGCTGCGCCGCGTGATCGTGACGGGGATAAATGACACGGTGGAAGACAACCGCGCACTCTTTGCGCTGAAAAACACCTACCCGTGTGTGAAAAAGATCGAATTATTGCCCTTCCACAAGCTCTGCTTCACCAAGTACGAGCAAATGGGTATCCCCTTCCCCTTTGGTGACAAGCCCGCAACCACCAAGGCGCAGGTGGAGGCACTATACGCTGCACTAACATAAGCCTCCCTCCGGGAGGGAGGTGGCACGCAGAGCGTGACGGAAGGAGCGTGCGCCACTCACCAACCGCGCTTATTACAATGAAACCGCATTCCTTCAAAGTTGCGCGATCTCCCTCACCCGCTTTGCGGGAGCTCCCTCCCGGAAGGAGCCTTTTTAGCAGTATTTCCTTCCAATAGTCAAAGAAAGCCCCGACGAAACATGTCGGGGCTTTCTTTATGAAATAAACAAAATCAAAACCACGGAAGCAACCAAAAGCACGATGCCAAGGATCAACTCCACTGCCCCCACGCGGCGCGCGTAGCGCTCGGTCTTGCGCCCTTCTTTGAAGGCGACATCAAAGCCGTTGATCAGCGAATACTTTTTCCCAAACAGAATGAAACAGCCGAAAAGCAAAAAGGAAACGCCCACAATAGGCAACAAAATTTTCAATATCAGCATATTCTCCTCCTCATTTTTTACACCGTTATGCCATTTATTTCATATTCAGCGCGGTCAAAAGGGCGTTACAGCCCTCCCACACGTCGCGAAAGGTACTGTCAAAATCCCCCGTATACCACGGATCGGCAACGCTGTCCGCGCGGCCTGCATAAGAAAGCAGCTTATGGATCTTCCCTGCGGGATCCCCGCCGAGGATACGGTGCATATTGCGGATATTGGCATCGTCCATGCCGATAAAAAGATCGTATTTTTCATAGTCATCGTGGCGCAGCTGCACGGCGCGCTTGCTTTCATCAACGGCGATGCCATGGCGCAGGATCTCGCGGCGCGCGGGTGGATAGATGGGGTTGCCCACGCCGTTCCAGATCTCCTCGGTACTGGTGGCCGAGGAGGCCACGCCGACACGCGCGGAAAGTCCGCGCTCCTTTAACAAATGGCGCATCACAAGCTCCGCCATCGGGGAACGGCAGATATTACCGTGACAAACAAACATGATCTTCATACACTCACCCACTTTCTACGTAAAGTATAGCACAAAGCAGCACAAAAATCAACCCGTTCCCGCAGATACACAAAAAAACGCTTGACAAATCCCCTTATCTTTATTACAATAAAGATAGATTTGGAAAGCGAGGTGACTGACGTGAAAGTAGTCGCGTTGATCGATAGCTTCAAGGGCAGCATTTCCTCTATGGAGGCAGGCGAGGCCGCCGCACGCGGCGTGCGTGCCGTATATCCCGACGCCGCAGTGGAGATCCTCCCCCTTGCCGACGGCGGCGAGGGCACGGTAGATGCGTTGGTGGCGGGTTGTCGCGGTGAGCTGATCCGTACCGAGGTCACAGGGCCGCTTGGTGAGCGCGTGCTTGCCGAGTACGGCATTATTTTCGGCGACACCGCCGTGATCGAAATGTCTGCTGCGGCGGGCATCACGCTCGTTCCCCGCGCGCGGCGCGATCCGATGGAAACGACCACCTACGGTGTGGGAGAGCTGATACTGGACGCCATCTCGCGCGGCGTGCGCCGCTTCATCATCGGCATTGGCGGCAGCGCCACCAACGACGGCGGTGCGGGCATGCTGCAAGCCCTTGGGTTTGATCTTTTGGACGAGCTGGGCGCTCCCATTCCTCGCGGCGCGCGCGGTCTTGAAAAATTGCACACCGTTTCGGCACTAAATGCCAATTCCACCCTTTTTGAGTGCGAATTCCGCATCGCCTGCGACGTCACAAACCCGCTTTGCGGCGCGCTTGGCTGCTCGGCCGTTTACGGCCCGCAAAAGGGCGCAACAAACGAGAGCATTTCCCTGATGGATAACTGGCTTGCACGCTATGCAAAGCTTGCCCAAGCTGTCAATATGACCGCCGATCCCGATCTGCCCGGCGCAGGTGCTGCGGGCGGTCTTGGCTTTGCCTTTGCCGCATTTCTCGGTGGCAAGCTACAATCCGGCATCTCGCTTGTTCTGGACGCTATCCGCGCCGAGGAGCATATCCAAAGCGCTGACGTGGTGATCACCGGCGAGGGACGTCTGGACGGGCAAAGCGCGATGGGCAAGGCCCCCGTGGGCGTGGCTCGTCTTGCCAAAAAGCACGGCAAGCGCGTGATCGCCTTCGCGGGCTGCGTCAGCGAGGAGGCAACCAAGTGCAACGAGGTCGGCATCGACGCCTTCTTCCCCATTCTGCGCGACGTGGTAAGCTTGGAAGAAGCGATGAACAAAGAAAACGCCGCACGCAACCTGGAAAAAACCGCCGAGCAAGCTTTCCGCCTGATCCGCGCGTTTGAGGACTGATCTTGCCTTATATCCACCATCAATCAAACCGGGAGGTAACGAGTATGAAAAGAACGTCCGAAATTTTAGAGCGCGCAGTACAGGTAAACGACGGCCTTTGGCAAACCAGTGCCGATGGTGTGAATATGGCATTCGACACCAAATACGGCATTATGTTCTGCGCATATATGACGGGTGCGCACGGCGCGTACGGCGAGTCGCGCGGGCGCATCTCGCTTTCCTATTTCCCCGCAGGTCAGCCCACCAATATGCGTGCGCTGGACGTTGCCGTTGGGGACGAGGTCTACTGCCAGAACATCGTGTCGCTTGGCGAGGGCGCGGTGCGTGTGATCTATGAAAAGGACAGCCGCGCGGAGTTTGAGCATTACACCTACTACCGCGATTTTAACTACCTGACGGGTGAATTATCCGCCCCCGTGCGCATGAATTTGCGCCGCGAGGACGGCAGCGTGGTACCGCTTAGCACCAAGGAGCAATTCGCCTATCTGGAAGCGCACGGCCACTTCAACCACGAGTTCTGCCGCACCGAGCAGATCAGCTTTGGCTCGCACACCGTCTTCGACGGCGGCGACGGCTATCACTACGGCATCGTTTCCAGCTATCTGGCCGAGCCCATTCTCTATCGCTCCGCCGACCACCTCGCCACGTTGGAATTCTTTGCGATCTGCCCACACGTGGCGCAATATGAGATGGATTACAAGTTCCTCGGTGGCAAGATCTACGGCATCTTCCGTACCAATAAGGGCGAGCACGGCAGCATCTGCTGCACCACGTCAAGCGATATGGGAAAGACCTGGACAGATGCCGTCGAGCTGGAAAACAGCATCGGCGTGCGCCCGCGTCTGATCCTGCACAACGAACGCGTGCTGATCGGCTATAACGTGCTTGATTTCAACACCAAAAACTTCCCGCCTATCCTCGCGCCCCGCACGCACGCGCAGCTGCGTCTGTGGGATACCGAGAACCCCAACGATAGCCGGATCGTGGCAGATCTGCACAGCAAATACGGCGTGGTCAACGTCTGCCTTGTTGATATCAAGGGTGACGCCTATATGGCGTACAGTTGCAGCGAGATCCCGTTGGAATGCTACAACGGCATGCGCCGCCTGCGCGGCAAGAGCGCGGTCAAGTATGTGAAATTGGGAGATCTGACAGAATAATCGCATTTCCCCTTTGACAAACGCGCCAAGGCGTGATATAATGAAGATAACGATATCCACGGAGGGTTTCACTATGTCTAAATTTACCGTTACCATTACCCGCGAATTCGGCTCCGGCGGCCGCACCATCGGCAAGATGCTTGCCGAGCGTCTTGGCGTGGAGTACTATGATAAGGATCTGATCAAGCTGGCCTCTGAGGAAAGCGGCATCAATCAGGATCTGTTCTCCCGCGCCGACGAAAGCAAGCGCGCACCGCTTTTCAAGCGCTATGACGGCTCGCTTGGCGAAAAGCTGATCTCCCCCGAGAGCGGCGAATTTACCTCGGACGATAACCTGTTCAACTATCAGGCCAAGATCATCAAGCAGCTTTCCGACCGCGAAACCTGCGTGATCGTAGGCCGTTGCGCCGACCACGTTCTGCATGACCGCAAAAACGTACTGCGCGTCTTTACCCACGCGCCGATGCCCTTCTGTATCCAGAAGGTTGTGGAGCTGTACGGCCTTAGTGAAAAGGAAGCAGAGCGCCAGATCGAGCGCATCAACCGCGCCCGTGCGACCTACTACCGCTACTACACGGGTAAGGAGTGGGACAACGCCCGCAATTACGACCTGTGCCTGAATACCGAGGAGCTGGGATTTGAGCGCTGCGTTGACATTATCGAGCATTACATCAACGTGCTTTACATGAACAAATAATAAAAAAGCCCCCAAACGGGGGCTTTTTTATTTGTCTTTTTCCACGCAATCCCGACGCAACGCGTTGAGAAAGCCCGTGGAGCTGAATATGCGATACTCGCCGACCTTGGTGCCCGTATCAATGGGGCGATGCCAATGCTCGTTGCCCGCCGAGATCGTATTCGGTACGGGAGCGACGATGCAGATCTTGGCGTGTTCGCTTTCAAAGTTGAAATCATATTCGCTGGTATAGCAGAACATCTCCACGCGGCGGAAGCGAATGGCTCGCCGCGTTTTCAGTGTACCGTTTTCGTGAAAATACATATCCCAATGGCGGCGCAACGCACCGAAAAACTTGCAATCGTAGGTCTTTCCGTTCGCGCGCAGGGCGAAATTAGCCCCGGAACGGTAGCGAAAAAGCGAAAGATAACGGCGGTTCATTCGCTCGATCGTGAAGCCGTATTCCGCGCAAAGCTTGCGCAGATTTTTGAGGAAGCGGCGGCGGATATGAAGGGCGCGAAACAGGAAGAACACCCAAAATCCGCCGACGAATGCAAGTACAAGGAACAGCGGCAGCCACCAGCGCAGAGTGCCGATCGCCATCAGGATCTTCCAGGCGCTGACCAGCGTGCCAACCATGAAATACAGACACAAGCCGCCGATCAAATAAAGGAACAGCACCCCCAGCAGCTGCAAGATAAAATTCTTTTTATGCTCCTCGCGGCGCAACCACGCGCGCCCCTCGGCTGAAAGCGTTTCTACGCTGTCGTTGGCTACGGTCGTGCCCATTCCCATTGAATGTGCCGCCCATTGTGCGCGTGCAACCGTGTCCGTCACCATATCAGGGCCGCTTTTTTCGCGCCCCTGCGGTTGTGCAAACACGGGGGCCTCGTCCTCGTATTTCTGCCACGCGGAAAGACGGGCAAACAGTAACAGAAGGAACAAAAGCGGCACGCCGATCGCACACAAAGCAAGACGGGATACCGCGCCGGAAAGTCCGGACAGCAACACCAGATCCACGTGATAAAAGCCCGCCGCCGAGGGCAGGATCAGGAAAAAGCCCAGTGCAAAGCCCGCGTCGATCCAAAACAGCGGTGAGCAGATCAGAATGCGCGCACGGGCCAGGAAAGTGCCCACCCGTGTCGCGGAAAAACGCGCATTTCCCTCCTCGTCATTTTCCGCAAAGACACGTGCCACGCTGAAAAACACGAAAGGCATCCAGATCGCCGCAGCGATCCTGATAAACGCCTCGTCAATGACAAAAGCGCCCATCGTCAGCATAGAAAGCACCCAGATCAAAAGAAAGCAGGGATACAGCATCACCGCGCGCAAAAGACGGGTGATCAAGGGGAGATATTTCTTCCATTCATCCATCAAGCTGTCCTCCTCCCGAAAGCGATGCAAGATCTTTGGCTGATTTCATTATAGCATTTCCTCGTTGCTATGTCAACTCTCCCTTTAAAGCCGCACAAAAGATGCGAAGCCGCCTTTTTACAAGGCGGCTTCGCGTGCTCTTACTTATTCTCTATGTACGCTTCCAGAATATCCGCGCAAGCGCCGACAAAGCGCGCACACGGGCGTGTGCGATAGAACTCGGCGTCACGGGGTGTGGGATTGGGGCTGCTTTCCGCTCGCTTGGCTCCCAGCAGCTCGCGGCAGATGATGCTGCCGTACATCTCGCGGAATTTTCCGCACAGCTCCTGAATAAGCGCGTAGTGTGCGGTTTTTTGCGCGTGATCCTTCAAATCGTCGTAGCCGTAAAGCGCGCCTGCGGCCATACACATACCCGACACCGCACCGCAGACCTCTCTTTGGCGGCCGATACCACCGCCGAAGGAGGAGGAGAGGCGAAGCGCCAGCTTCTCATCCATTCCAAACAGATCCGCAAATGCTGCGAACACGGCCTGCGCGCAGTTGGCCCCCTCTAAAAACAGGGCGATCGCCCTCTCGCTTCTCGTCATTTTTTGCCTCCTTATTTGAGGTACAGCGCATCGCAATTGAGGAACTCGTGCGCCTCTGTCATCGAAGCCGTGGGCACGGTATGCGACGCGCCACACTTCTGGCAGGTCACGCGCACGCCCTCGGGCAGGATCTCCGCATCGTACGCGCGCTCCTCGTCGGGGGCGCATTTACAAAAGATCTTCCCCTCCTCGTCCAGATCACGGATCACGAAAAGCACGATCTCCTGCACCTGCGGATCGCTGACGACCTCCTCGGCCTCCTTGTGCAGCGCCGCAAAGCTCTCAATGCCATGCTCCTCCATCAGATCCATCAATTCCAGCTCGGTACGGGAAAGCTCGGCCTTGACGTGGTTGACCTCACCCATCACGCAGACGTTCAGGTCGGTGTAGGGGCAAGGAAGCACGAAAAGATCCTTGTTGTAAAACAAGCTTTCACTGACGGTGAAATGATGGGGCGCGGGGCAAAGCATACAGGGCACGGAAAGGCGGAATTTGCCATCCGCTGTCGGCTGTATTTCCAAAAAGCTCTCGCCGCAATCGCATTTGAGGCGCAGCATCGACCCCTTCAAAAGGAAGGGATTGACCGCGCTGATCACACCGCCGCCGCAATGCGGGCAACGGTACGCCACCGTCGTTTGTTTCGTTTCAAGCACCATAATATGCTCCTTTCCGTCAGTTCACGTCATAGCTGTCCAAGCAATCGTAATTATACCCAAAGTTAAGCTTTTCTACCCATTCATTATACCACGCGGCGTACGCCGTGTCAAACAGCGCCCGTCTTGCCTCTACCTCGGCATAGCTCATACCGTTTCCCGTGTAAAGGACCAGATAGGTCGCGCCCGCGGTATCAATGCGCGCGCAGTCCCCCACCAGCCGCTCTGCGTCAAACAGCCAGGCGTTGATCTGCTCGATCCCGCCGTTTTGCGGCGTGATATTTTCCTCTGTGCCGAAGGTACCGTTTTTTTGCGCTTGCAGCGTTTCCACAGCGGGAGCCCCCTTCAATGCCGTAAATGCCGCATCCACCTTCTGTGTAGCGACAGCGCCGTTTTCAAAGGGGATAAACAAATACGCAATATTGCGCGAGGGCGTGTGATCGGTAAGCCCGTTCGTATCAGCATATGCCTTTGCCTGCTGCGTGGTGATGCCCGCCTCCAAGCGGTCACTCAGCGTCATTGAAAAGCTGTTTGCCAGCGTTTCCAGCTCCACCACCGATCTCAGATCCTCCTCGCTCATGCGCGGACCGTAAAGCGATTGCAGATAGGCAGAAAGCTCCATCTTATAATTGGCCGCCGCCAGCATACGGTAGGAGGTCATCGTGCTTTCCACCTCGTTTTTCTGCGTTTCGGAAAGCGTCACGCCCTCAGCGTGCGCGGCCTCGCAAACGATCAGCATGTGGCACACGCGGGAAAGCGTTTCGCTCATGATCACGTCGTAAAAGCTTTGCGTGTCGCTGTATTTCTGATCGTGTAACGACACGCCCTGCACAAAGGGCACCGTCTTTTCGATCTCGGTAAGCACCGTATTGCCAAAGGTGTAGAAAAAGTATGCCATCATGCCGGGCGTCACGGTAAAATGATCGGTCTTCACAGCCACGTCATCATCAAAAACGGGCGTTCCCTCAATCATTTCCAGTCCCGCGCTCAACGGCTGCTCGCTCCCCTTCTTGCAGGCGCTCAGCGTGCAAAAAAGAAGCACAAGCGCCAAAAGCACCGCCAAGCGGCGCAGCATCAGGCGCGCTTTGTTTTGCGTCATAGGGATACTCCTTGCCAGAAATGGCCCAGAGGCATCCTCTGGGCCATTTCTGCTTTTATTAACCCGAGATATAG
The DNA here is from genome assembly GCA_045632185.1 of Eubacteriales bacterium. Taxonomy (GTDB): domain Bacteria; phylum Bacillota; class Clostridia; order Oscillospirales; family CAG-272; genus Firm-07. The sequence goes on along the minus strand of JAZQWF010000063.1, from coordinate 5,139 downwards.
TCCAGGTTCTTCTCGTTCACGACACAGTCCGTGTCTTCCAGAATCTGCTCTACCCAAGCGTCATACTTGCCCTCGGCAAGAGAAACGCGGATCGCGTAGCTCCAAGCGTCCTTCTCGTCGCCGCGATAGATCATGACGTGATAGCCGTAGCTGGACTCAATTGCTGCGGGGTAGGAAACCTCGCCCACAACACGAGAGCTGTCAAACATCCAGTTCTCGAAGCTCTTAACCATCTGGCCCTGCTTTACGTTATCGTAGAACACGTTGCTATCCTCGGTGTACTGCTTACCGTACGCCTCGAACACAGATGCGTCCATCTCGTAGTAGGTTCTGCCGTCAGCAGTCGTCTTTTCTACCAGCTTGCCCTCTTCCTTCATCAGTTCCAGAAGCTCAGCAGCCATATACTCAGCGGTCAGCTTGCCGTGCTTTGCAAGCACGCGGTCAGCCAGCGTCTTTACAACGCCGGAGAAGCCCTCGGAGCTGGTCAGTGCCTCACCGGTCTTCTTGTCCTGGAAGGTCGCGGTCTTGAACAGGATATGACCCACGGAACGAAGCGTACCGTCGTTTCTCTTCAAGCCGCTGGTCAGCAGGTAGATCGTGTAGGTGGAGGAAGCATTTGCATAGTCCTTCTTCTCCTCCGTAGCTTCACCTTCGCCTTCACCGGTGCTTTCCTTTTCAAGCTGATTGAATGCGTTGTACTTGTTTACGCTCGTGTATACGTCACCGGCCTTACGGGGGGTATTCTTATCGGTCACCCAGGTCTTGAACTCGGTATTCATCGCGCTGTCGCTGGAATCGGCGTTCTTCACAATAGCGTTCTCCACCGTGCCCTTGGCGTCCTTCTTGGCCTTTTCAAGCAGCTCTGCCTTCTTCTCGTCGGAAAGGGTCTCACCGTCGGCAAGCTTTGCCTCAGCGGCCTCGATCTCCTCCTCGTAGAACACCTCGGTCAGTACCTCGTTCAGCACCGTCGTATAGGTTGCGGGATCGGTCTTAGCGGCCTGCTCCAAGCGGTCAAGCCATGCGCGGTACTTGGCCTTCTTGGCCTCGTACTTCTCGGCGTTGGCGATATTCTCTGCCTCAGCGGCAGTCGCATCGGTCTTGGTGGAAGCCTTGAAGCTTGCGGTAAAGGTATAGGAGATATAGTCTACGAACACGTCGTACTTGCCCTTGTTCGCATCGTACTCGGCCTGCACGTCTGTGTCCTGAACCTCTGCGGTAAAATCCTCAGAGCGGATCTTGTTATACTTGTCGGCCAGTGCAGAGATCTCCATCATCTTGCGCACGTCCCTCTGGTTTACACCCTCACCGTACATGATGGCGATGTAGCCGTTGGTCGTGTAGCCGTAGTAGGAAGCGTACAGCGCCATATACTCGATCGCCATATCGATGCTTTCCTGCTCGCCCTCGTCCAGCTTAATGCCGGCAGCTTTGGCGGCCTCGCAAACGACCAGCATCTTTCTCACGTCCTCCATTGCCTTGGAGGCATAGTGATCAAACCAGGTCTCGGGCGTATCCAGGGGGAGCTTGGTGTCCTTATCCGTCTTGGCAAAATACTGCTCACGAAGGGGCTTGCTGGTGTCCAGCTTATCACCATCGGTACCGGTGGGGACGGAAACCGTTACGCCCCAGCTCTGGGACAGCTCCTTATAGTAAGCGACCTCGTTCTGGTACGTGGTGTAGATCGTGTAGGACATCATGGGCGTGGTCACCTTAAAGTGATCGGTCTTCATAACGACACGCATACGGTTAAACGTACCGGCGCTGTTCAAGGCGAAGAATGCAGCCGTCAGGATCAACAGCACAAGCACCGTGATCACGATCGTGGTGCCAAGCCAAGCGGGCATGCCCTTTTTGTTGCGCTTCTTGTACGTGGAGGAGGCCAGCGTGTTTTCAGCCTTCTCCGTTTTCAGTCTGTTTGCTTTTCCCATTGTTTTAAAACCACCTTATCTATTTTTAAAAAGTGACAGAATTATGATACACGCCCTGCGTGACGGGCATGTGAGGAAGTGTAGAATTTACACGTCCATAATGACGGGCAGGATCATCGGCTTGCGCCCTGTTCGCTGGAACAGGAAGCGAGAAAGCTCGTCACGCACGCGGTTCTTCACCTGCGTACGGTCGGTGCCTCTGCCGGAGGAAAGTGCCGTCAGCAGCGTGCGCTGCACCACCTTCTTGGCTTCTTCCATCAAGGTCTCGTTTTCCTTGACGTATACAAAGCCGCGGGATACCAGATCCGGTCCGGAAAGCAGCAGGTTGCTATGCTCGTCAACCGTTGCAACCACCACGATAAGACCGTCCTCGGAAAGCAGCTTGCGGTCGCGCAGCACGATGTTTCCAACGTCACCCACGCCGTAGCCGTCGATCAGCACCTGACCCGCAGGAACCACTCCCGTATAGCGAGCGCCCTTGCTGTCGATCTCCAACACCTTACCGATCTCGGAAATGAAAATGTTGGGGGACGGAACGCCCATCTCCAACGCCAGCTCGCGGTGCGCGCACAGATGGCGGGACTCGCCGTGGATCGGCATAAAGTAACGGGGCTTCGTCAGCGCCAGCATCAGCTTCAACTCCTCGCGGCAGGCGTGTCCGGACACGTGCACGTCCATATCGTTGTCGTGCAGCACCTGTACGCCGTTGCGGGAAAGCTCGTTGATGACGCGTCCGACCAGCTTTTCGTTGCCGGGGATCGCACTGGAAGAAAGCACCACCAGGTCGTTTTGTCCCAGCGTGATCTGGTTATGATCCGAATACGCCATGCGGTAAAGCGCGGACATCGGCTCGCCCTGGCTGCCCGTGGTGATCAGGGTGATCTGCTCGGGCTTAAAGCGCTTCACGTCATTGATGTCGATCAGCACGCCGTCCGGCACCTTCATGTAGCCAAGCTCCACGGCGGCACCCACGATGTTCAGCATGCTGCGTCCCGTTACGGCAACCTTGCGGCCGTGCTGGGCGCTGACGTTGATGATCTGCTGTACGCGATGCACGTTCGAGGAGAACGTGGCGATCACGATGCGCTTTTTGGGGTTAGAGGTAAAGATATAATCGAGCGACTTACCCACCAGCTTTTCGGAGGGGGTATAGCCGGGACGCTCTGCGTTAGTGGACTCGCCAAGCAGCATCAACACGCCCTTCTGGCCCAGCTCGCCAAGGCGGGTGATGTTCATCATCTCGCCCTGAATGGGGGTGATATCCAGCTTGTAATCGCCCGTATGCACCACTGTGCCAAGGGGCGTATGGATCGCCAGCGCGCAAGCGTCTGCGATCGAGTGATTGACGCGAATGAACTCCACGTTCATTCCGCCCGCGCGAATGGTGTCACCCGCGCTGACCGTACGAAGGTCGGGGGCAAAGGGGAGCGCGTGCTCCTCCAATTTGTTTTTGATGATGCCAAGCGTCAGCTTGGTACCAAAGATCGGCGGCTGCACACTGCGCAGCACGTAAGGCAATGCACCGATGTGATCCTCGTGACCGTGGGTGAGGAAGATACCGCGCAAGCGGTCTGCGTTCTGTTCCAGGTAGGTCACGTCGGGGATCACCAGATCCACGCCCAGCATATCCTCCTCGGGAAAGGCCAGGCCGCAATCCACGGCGATCATATCGTTACCGTATTCGATCACGGTCAGATTTTTACCGATCTCCTGCAATCCTCCCAAGGGGATGATGCGGATCTTTCCTTTATCCTTCACGGGCTTGACCTGCTTTTGGGGTCTTGCGCCCTTTGGCTCTTTCGCTGCGGCCTTCGGCTTCTGCCTTTCAAACTTCGGCGCCGACGGCATTTTTTCCTTGTTATCCTTTTGTATGATCTTGGGCATAAATTCTCCTTTCTTAAAATTTGATGCTATCGATCCTCGCTCGGGCACCCATCACGCTGTCCGTGCCGCCATTCGGGATCCTTATAAACCGCTGCGGCGCACACCGCTGCGGAAAAACGAGCATAGTACTATTCATATTATTATACACTATAATATATTGCTTGTCAAGTGTTATAGCAAGATTATCAGCGCAATTGCAAAGCCAAAGCCCCCTCCCGCCAAGAAAGCGCATGCGAAAGGCAGCAGCCCGCCGTATTTTTTCCGTTTTCGCATATATTCACGCCCCTCGCCGATGATGCGATTACTTTCTGCCAGCATATCCCCGCGCTGTGACGTGTTGCAGCCGCGCCGCAAAACGAAATAAGCGCTTTCAAACAGCGCGCTTTCCTTTGTTTGCAGCACGATCATCTCTCTCTGACACCCTCTTATCATCTGATCCTCCCCAAGCCCGCGCGCACTCGCACGCGCGGAAAATCACTCATATTTTTACCCGTTATACCACTTTTTAATCAAAAAGCCGATTTTGGCCGCGCCCCGCCTCTCGACAATTTTCGCAAATACGCCGCCCTTTTTTCCACAAAATGTTAATATTCCATAAATTACCATTTTTCGTCTTGACAAGACATCTCTCGTGCGTTATACTATAATAAAAAGTCGAAATCCCCCCAAAAACACACAAAAAAGGAGAAACACGCTATGAAATCTACCGGTGTCACCCGCCAGATCGACGAATTGGGACGTTTCGTCCTTCCCATTGAGATCCGCCGCGCTCTGGGCATTAACTTGAAGGATTATTTGGAGATCCACGTAGAAAACGATGCCATCGTTCTTCGCAAATTCCAGCCCTCCTGCCTTTTCTGTGGCAGCACAGAGGATAACATGATCTACGAGGGCAAGCGCATCTGCCGCGGCTGCCTTGAAAAGCTGAAAGAGATCTGAAAAGAAAAAACGCGCCATGCGCGTTTTTTCTTTTTCTTTATTCCCGTGTTTCGCTGTATGGCTCCACATCCGGCAGGAAGGGCATCTCCGGCCCTTCTTTGCCGAGCATTTCGCACAGCGCCGCGTGCATGGCGGTACGGTCATCCCAGAGATATTCCGTGGTGTCGAAGCACATGGACTGTTCATGGCCTTTCCCCAGGGAGAGAACAATATCGCCCGGATTGGCCAGAGACAGTCCCTTGCGGATGGCATCCCGCCGGTCGGGTTCGACAAACAGCGTCTCATTCAGAACAGCGCCTTTGTCGACAGCTTCATCTGCCATTTCCCTGAGGATCTTGTTCAGGGGTTCGGTACGAGGGTCTTCCGCGGTGAGGACGGTGATGTCGGC